>NZ_JBFULT010000013.1:0-38747 GCF_054049755.1 Bradyrhizobium sp. P5_C11_2 | reverse complement strand
ACCCATAACCACAGGGAGCAGTTTGGCGAAGACTCGTCGTTCGGTACTTCTACCTCACGCAATCGACAGATTCCGCGGTATGGGTCCCGGCCTTCGCCGGGACGACATCGAGGTTGTGGCGAACGTCGTTCTCCTACTCCCCCTGGATCCATTCCGCCACGCCGCGCCAGAGCGTGTCGCGGTGGTCGGGGCGGAAGAAGCCGAAATGGCCGATCGCCTTGGCGCCGATTTCGGATGGCTTCACCGTCAGCACCTCCGGCTTGATCGCGGTGAATCCGCTCACGAGCAGCTCGACCGCCGGTCGCGTCGCCCAGGGATCGTCGGAGAAGCACAGCGCGCGCAGCTCGCCCTTGAAGTTTGCAAAATTCTCCAGCGCCGGCAGCTTGGAATCGAACAGATAGCGCGGGCTGGACACCCACTCGGCCCATTGCAGGAAGACGCCCTTGGGCAGATCCTCGCCAATGCCGGCCCAGCCCGGCGCGTAGCCGAGCGTGTGGGCCAGCGGCACGCCGATAAAATTCATGAAAGCGTAGACGCGATATTTTTCCGGCGATGTCATCAGCCGCCAGGTCGCGGCCTGCGAGGCCAGCAGTATGGCGCGGGAGATCTCGGTGTTGTTCGCCAGCAGCCCCAGCGCCTGGCCGCCGAAGGAATGGCCGACATAGGCGAGCGGCAGGGTGTCGTACCGCTCGCGCATCCAGCGCACCGCGGCGGTGACGTCCAGCGCCGCCCAATCCGACATCGAGGCCTTGAAGCCGACCAGCGATTTCGGCTGGTTGTAGCCGACCATCGCCGGCTGCCGGGAGTCGCCGATGCCGCGATAGTCGTAGGTCAGGACCGCGCAGCCGCGATGGGCGAGATAGGAGGCAAAGCCGCGATAGATTTTTCGCGGCACGGCGGTTGCCGAATTGATCAGGACGGCGTGGCGCTTGGTGCCGCGCGGCAGGAACAGCGTGCCGGTCAGCGCATACCCGTCGGTCGCCGGGAAGCTGATCTCGTCGATGAAAACGTCGTCGCGCGCCGCGTCCATGGGTAGAAGCTGTCCTGGCCTGAGTTTCCTCTGGCTTCCAGCAAATGCGAATTCGGCTTTGCCCGCAAGGGTTTGCAGTGCGAAATGGATTTACAACTGGCGGGCGGGGGCCAGCCTGTGTATAAGGCGGCCCTCGCAACCCACAGATCAGGTTGTGCTTTTTGCTTCACGGAGAGATTGCGATGTCTGAGCGGTGGACGCCCGAGTCCTGGCGCAGCAAGCCGGTGCTACAGGTGCCCGATTATCCCGACGCCAAGGCCCTGGCCGACGTCGAGGCGCAGCTTGCGACCTTTCCGCCGCTGGTGTTCGCGGGCGAGGCGCGCAATCTGAAGAAGTCGCTGGCGCGGGTTGCGGCCGGCGAGGCCTTCCTGCTCCAGGGCGGCGACTGCGCCGAGAGCTTTGCCGAGCACGGCGCCAACAACATCCGCGACTTCTTCCGCGTGCTGCTCCAGATGGCGGTGGTGCTGACCTATGCCGGCGCAGTCCCCGTGGTGAAGGTCGGCCGCATCGCCGGCCAGTTCGCCAAGCCGCGCTCCTCGCCGACCGAAAAGATCAATGGCGTCGAGCTGCCGAGCTATCGCGGCGACATCGTCAACGACATCGCCTTCACCAAGGAAGCGCGCGTCCCGGATCCGCAGCGCCAGCTGATGGCCTATAGGCAGTCGGCGGCGACGCTGAACCTGCTGCGCGCCTTCGCCACCGGCGGCTACGCCAATCTCGGCAGCGTGCATCAGTGGATGCTCGGCTTCCTGAAGGATAGCCCACAGTCCCGCCGCTACAAGGAACTGGCCGACCGCATCTCGGACGCGCTGAACTTCATGCAGGCCTGCGGCCTCGATCTCGAGGCCCATCCCGAGCTGCGCTCCACTGATTTCTACACCAGCCACGAGGCGCTGCTGCTCGGCTACGAGCAGGCCATGACCCGCGTCGATTCCACCACCGGCGACTGGTACGCGACCTCGGGCCACATGATCTGGATCGGCGACCGCACCCGCCAGCTCGACCACGGCCATATCGAATATTTCCGCGGCATCAAGAACCCGATCGGGCTGAAATGCGGTCCGTCGTTGAAGGCCGACGAGCTCTTGAAGCTGATCGACGTGCTCAATCCCGACAACGAGCCGGGCCGGCTGACGCTGATCGGCCGCTTCGGCTCCGACAAGGTCGGCGAGCACCTGCCGAACCTGATCCGCACCGTGAAGCGCGAGGGCAGGGTGGTGGTCTGGTCGTGCGATCCCATGCACGGCAACACCATCACCTCCACGTCGGGCTACAAGACGCGGCCGTTCGACCGCATCCTGTCCGAGGTGAAGTCGTTCTTCGCGATCCACGCCGCCGAAGGCACCCATGCCGGCGGCGTGCATCTGGAGATGACCGGCCAGGACGTCACCGAGTGTCTCGGCGGCGCCCGCGCGATCACGGACGAGGATCTCAACGACCGCTATCACACGGTCTGCGATCCCCGCCTCAACGCCGAGCAGTCCATCGACATGGCTTTCCTGGTGGCTGAACTGCTGAAGCAGGAACGCGCCGGCAAGGCGAGGCCGATGCCGGCCGTCGCGGGGCTCTAAGACCTTGCTGCGGATCTGGAAGGCCACGATCAATTCCCGCAACGGGCTCGCCTTTGCGTTCCGCTCGGAGCAGGCCGTCCGCGAGGAGATCGTTGCGCTCCTGCTGTCGCTGCCGCTGGCCTGGTTCATCGGCTCGACCGCAGTCCGCGCGGTCGAGCTGGTCTGCGCCGTTGCGTTCGTGCTGGTGGTCGAGCTGCTCAACACCGCGATCGAGAAGCTTGCCGACCGCCTGACCTTGGATCACGACAAGCAGATCGGACGGGTCAAGGACATGGGCTCGGCGGCGGTCGGCGTCGCGCTCCTGATGGCCGGTGCGTTCTGGATCTTGGCCGTCATCGAGCGACTGGGTTTTCTCTAAAGCGCTCGCCGCGCTTTGGATTCTTGCTCTAGCCACTGAAATCGGACACGGGGCCGGCCATGACCGAACGTCTCGACGAATTCGCCGTCACGCTGGCCCAGCTCAATCCGACCATGGGCGACATCGAGGGCAACGCCGCGAAGGCGCGCGCGGCGCGCGCGCGGGCCAAGGCCGACGGCGCCGATCTCGTGCTGTTTCCGGAATTGTTCATCGCCGGCTATCCGCCGGAAGACCTCGTGCAGAAACCTTCCTTCCAGGCGGCCTGCCGCGCTGCGATCGAAGGCCTCGCGCGGGAGACGGCCGATGGCGGGCCGGCCATGCTGGTCGGCACGCCCTGGGTCGAGGACGACAGGCTCTACAATGCCTGCGCGCTGCTCGACGGCGGCCGCATCGCCGCGTTGCGCTTCAAATGCAACCTGCCGAACTATGGCGTGTTCGACGAGAAGCGGCTGTTCGCGCGCGGACCTGCTGCGGGTCCGGTCACCGTGCGCGGCGTGCGCATCGGCGTGCCGATCTGCGAGGACATCTGGCTGGAAGAGTCCGAGGACTACGAGAACGTGGTCGAGACGCTGGCCGAGACCGGTGCCGAGATCGTTCTGGTGCCGAACGGCTCTCCTTACGCCCGCGACAAGAACGACGTCCGCCTGTCGGTGGCGGTCGCGCGCGTCACGGAAAGCGGTCTGCCGCTGGTCTATCTCAACCAGGTCGGCGGCCAGGACGAACTGGTGTTCGACGGCGCCTCCTTCGCGCTCAACGGCGATCTCTCGCTCGCAGCCCAGCTGCCGGCATTCGAGGAGAGCGTCACCACGCTGCGCTTCGCCAGGAATGGCGAGGATTGGCGCTGCACCGGTCCGATCGCGACGCAGCCCGAGGGTGACCACGCCGATTACGCCGCTTGCGTGCTCGGCCTGCGCGACTACGTCGCCAAGAACGGCTTTCCCGGCGTGCTGCTCGGCATCTCCGGCGGCATCGATTCCGCGCTGTGCGCGGCGATCGCGGTCGATGCGCTCGGCGCCGACCAGGTGCACGGCGTGATGCTGCCCTATCGCTACACCGCACCACACTCGATCGCCGATGCCGGCGAACTCGCCGGACATTTGGGTATCCGCTACGAGGTTCTGCCGATCGCCGAGGCGGTCAACGGGTTCGAGACCATCCTCTCGGGCATCTTCAAGAACCTGCCGCCTGATATCACCGAGGAAAATCTCCAGGCCCGCACCCGCGGCACGCTGCTGATGGCGATCTCCAACAAGACCGGCCTGATGGTGATGACCACCGGCAACAAGTCGGAAATGTCGGTCGGCTACGCCACGCTCTACGGCGACATGAACGGCGGCTTCAACCCGATCAAGGACATCTACAAGACCCAGGTGTTTCGGCTGGCGGCGCTGCGCAATGCCTGGAAGCCCGACGGCGCGCTCGGGCCTGCGGGCGAGGTCATCCCGCCCGACATCATCACGCGCCCGCCGACGGCGGAGCTGCGCGAGAACCAGGCCGATCAGGATTCATTGCCGCCCTATGACGTGCTCGATGCCATCCTCGAGCGGCTGATCGAGCGCGAGGAGCCGCTCGACCAGATCATCGCCGCCGGCTTCGACCGCGAGACGGTGGCGCGCATCGACCATCTGCTCAACGTCGCCGAATACAAGCGCCGCCAGGCCGCGCCCGGGGTGAAGGTGACGCGCAGGAATTTCGGCCGCGACCGCCGCTATCCCATCACCAACCGCTTTCGCGACAAGGGCGAGCCGCTGCCCGCGCCGGACGACACGTTGGTGTCGCGCGGCAACGGCCGATCTGCGGACGCGTTTGAGGGGTAGCACCGGAGAGAGACGGGCGGTCTTGCCACACACCTATCTGTCATCATCCGCGACCCGGCTACGCCAAGGCTTCGCCGGGGCTGAGGTCCAGGAGCGCCGAAGCTTTAGCGTAGGCGGCAGGCGGATGATCCAGTACTCCGCGGCGGACGTTGCAGAAGCCGACTCCTGCCGCGGAGTACTGGATGCCCCGCCGGAGCCTGTCATCGGGCTCGCCGGAGGCGAGACCCGGTGGCGGGGCATGACAGTGGGGCGAGGCGCGAACTCACATGAGCGCTACGACGGGGTTGCGAAAAACATCACCCGCAGGAAGTGCGTGTACTCGGATTCGAGCACCATGATCGCAACAAATACCATCACCGCTATCGGCGGTGTCAGGATCGCATAGGCCAAGGCCAGCCGCTCCCAGGCCATGTGCATGAAGACGGCGACGATCAGGCCGGCCTTCAACACCATGAACAGCAGGATCAGCGACCACCTCAGATAGCCATGCAGGCCAAAGTAGTCGACGAGGTAAGAGCAGGTGCTGAGGACGAACAACCATCCCCAGACCACGAGATAGAGCTTGATCGGGTGCTGCTGACCCTTGGCGTGCACGGCTCCCGCAGCGACTGCGCCAGACGCCGGAGCGTGGAGATTTCCTTCCATGTGTATTGCCGCGTTTGCCATGCTCCGACCTCACCAAAGATAGAAAAATGCGAAGATGAACACCCACACGAGATCGACGAAGTGCCAGTACAGCCCGGTGATCTCGACGATCTCGTAATAGCCCTTGCGGCTCGTGAAAAAGCCACGCCTCTCGACATCGAAGTCTCCCCGCCAGACCTTGCGCGCGATCGCGATCAGGAAGATCACGCCGATCGTCACGTGAGTGCCGTGGAAACCCGTGATCATGAAGAAGCTTGAGCCGAACTGCGCCGCGCCCCACGGATTGCCCCAGGGACGGACGCCCTCCATGATCAGCTTGGTCCATTCGAACGCCTGCATGCTGACGAAGGTTGCGCCAAATGCCGCCGTGACCAGCATCAGGATTGCGGTTCTCGCGCGATCCCGGCGGTAGCCGAAATTGACGGCCATCGCCATCGTCCCGCTGCTGCTGATCAGGACGAAGGTCATGATGGCGATCAGGATCAGGGGGATGTGGTTGCCCCCGATGTTGAGGGCGAAGACTTCGCTGGGATTCGGCCACGGCACGGTCGTCGACATGCGTGCCGTCATGTAGGAGAGCAGGAAGCAGCTGAAGATGAAGGTGTCGCTGAGGAGGAAGATCCACATCATGGCCTTGCCCCAGGACACGTTCTTGAAGGCACGCTGATCCGACGCCCAGTCGGCCGCGATGCCTGGCCAGCCTTCAAGCCGGGCAGGCACTTGTCCGGTATCTCTCAGCGCGGTCTCGGCCATCTCGTCCCGTCCTTCCTAGCTCAGCAATTGGCGACAGATGTCGACGAAATCGTCGGTCCAGCCCGTCAAGAGACCGAGCAGGACCAGCCATACCAGCAGCAGGAAATGCCAGTAGATGGTGCAGAGTTCGACGCTCAGGCGCACCTCGCTTGTCCTTGCGCCTTGCTGCCATACCTTGGCTGTCGTCCTGCCCAGGGCCACCAGGCCACCGGTCAAATGCAGCCCGTGTACGGCGGTGATCAGGTAGAAGAAGGAGTTGGCCGGATTGGACGCGACGAAGTATCCGGCGACGCGCAATTGTTGCCACGCCAGGATCTGTCCGGCGAGAAACGTGATCGCCGACGCTCCGCCGACGATCAGGCCGACGATGACGCCGTCCATGTCGCTCCGGCGCGCGGCCATGTACGCCCATTGCATGGCGACGCTGCTCAGGACCAGCACGCCCGTGTTGAACCACAGCAGCTTCGGCACCGGCATCGTCCGCCAGTCCACCATGTTCATGCGCATGGAGTAGGCGCTGATGACGAGTGCGAACAACGAGCCGGCAACAGCGAGAAACACGCCAAGTCCGACCTTCGCTGCCGGCCAGGTCATTGTGTCCGTGCCGGGGAAGTCACCGACCGGACCTTCCTCCAGCCAGGGTTTGGCTGTCAGCCGTTGCTGCGAGAGCCACCATCCGACGATGACCGCGATGACAACCAGGAACAGGACAATGGCGCTCACGGAGCAGCTCCCTGAACGGCCCCCGTGCTCGCGGGCGGCACGTTCTGCGGAATGAAGTCCTGCGCCGCGCCCGGGACGCTGTAATCATAGGCCCAGCGATACACCACCGGAAGCTCCTTGCCCCAGTTGCCGTGCCCTGGCGGCGTCTCCGGTGTCTGCCACTCCAGCGACGTCGCCCGCCACGGATTGCCGCCCGAGGGCTTACCCCCGAACAGGCTCCAGGCCAGATTGAACAGGAACACCATCTGGGCGAAGCCCACTGTCAAGGCGACCACGGTGATAAAGGCGTTCAGCGAATGGGCCGACGACGGGATGAACGACGTGTCGCCGAGTTCGAAGTACCGCCGCGGAACTCCGAGCAGCCCGAGATAATGCATGGGAAAGAAGATCAGGTAAGCGCCGAGGAACGTAACCCAGAAGTGAAACTTGCCCAGCACGTCGTTCAGCATTCGCCCCGTGACCTTCGGGTACCAGTGATAGATCGCTCCCAGCACCACCATGATTGGCGCGACGCCCATCACCATGTGGAAATGCGCGACGACGAACATGGTATCCGACAGGGGCACGTCCACGACCACGTTGCCGAGGAAGAGGCCGGTGAGCCCGCCGTTCACAAAGGTGATGATGAAGCCGAGGGCGAACAGCATCGGCACCGTGAGATGGATGTCACCACGCCACAGGGTCAGCACCCAGTTGTAGACCTTGATGGCGGTCGGGATGGCGATGATGAGCGTCGTCGTGGCGAAGAAGTATCCGAAATATGGGTACATGCCGCTCACATACATGTGGTGTGCCCACACGACGAAGCTGAGAGCCCCGATCGCCACGATGGCCCATACCATCATGCGATAACCGAAAATGTTCTTTCGCGCATGCGTGCTGATCAGGTCGGAGACGATGCCGAAGGCAGGCAGGGCAACGATGTAGACTTCGGGGTGACCGAAGAACCAGAACAAATGCTGGAACAGGAGCGGGCTGCCACCGCCATATTTGCTCAGCTGCCCCATCTCGACGAGCGTGGGCATGAAGAAGCTGGTTCCCAGCAGACGGTCGAGCAGCAACATCACCGAGCCAACGAACAGCGCGGGAAATGCCAGCAGCGCCATGACGGTGGCGGTGAAAATGCCCCACACCGTCAAGGGGAGGCGCATCAGGGTCATGCCGCGGGTGCGGCCCTGCAGCACGGTTACCACGTAATTGAGCCCGCCCATGGTGAAGCCGATGATGAACAGGATCAGGGACGACAGCATGAGGACGATGCCCCAATCCTGCCCGGGCGTTCCGGAGAGGATTGCTTGCGGCGGGTACAGCGTCCAGCCGGCGCCGGTGGGGCCGCCGGGCACGAAGAAGGCCGAGGCCAGCACTAGGACCGCGAGCAGGTAGACCCAGTAGCTCAGCATGTTCACATAGGGGAAGACCATGTCCCGTGCACCGACCATCAGCGGGATCAGGTAGTTGCCGAAGCCTCCGAGAAACAATGCCGTCAGCAGGTAGATCACCATGATCATGCCATGCATGGTGATGAACTGGAGGTACTGGTTGGCATCGATAAAGGAGAAGGTGCCGGGAAATCCCAGTTGCAGTCGCATCAGCCAGGATAGAACCAGGGCCACGAGACCGATGGCCGAGGCTGTCAGCGAGTACTGGATGGCGATGACCTTGGCGTCCTGCGAAAAGACGTACCGCGTCCACCAGCTCCTGGGATGGTAGAGCTCGACATCAGGGACTTCGGCAGGCGGAATGTCTGCGATCCTGTCATACGGAATGTMGACCATAGAACTACCTCCTCGGTCGTTTCCACTCGGGCGGCGATGAACGCGCCTTACATGCCAAATCCTTCTTCGAGCGGCATAGTCCTACTCGCTGCCGGGCTTGTACGCCGCCTTCGTAACGTCGCTTCGACCTGACAATTCCGCAAACGTCTTCTGTTGCTCCAGCCAGGCGTGATACTCGCGCTCTTCGTCGACGATGACCTTGGCCCGCATCTGATAGTGAGCAGCGCCGCAGAGCTCCGCGCAGAGAACATCGAACGTTCCGGTTCRGATCGGTGTCATCCAGAAATAGGTCACCATGCCTGGAACCATGTCCATCTTGGCTCGGAATTCGGGCACGTAGAAATCGTGCAGGACGTCGACGGAGCGCAGCAGAACCTTGACCGGCTTTCCGACTTGAAGGTGCAGGTCGCCGTTTTCGATCACGAGGTCGTCTTGCCCATGCCGGTCGTCGCGATTGAGGCCCATCGGGTTGTCGGGGTTGATGTTGCGGACATCGGACGTGCCCAATCGGCCATCCTTGCCGGGGAGGCGGAAGCTCCATTGCCATTGCTGGCCCATGACCTCGACCTCGGTGGCGTCGGCAGGCACCGTCACGAACTGGTGCCAGACGATCAGGCCGGGTGCGAGCATGGCGGCGACGCCGATGCCGGTCCCGACACTGAGCCACCATTCAAGCTTCTTGTTTTCGGGATTGTAGTCCGCCCGTCTTCCCTCCTTGTGGTGGAAGCGGAAGACGCAATAGGCCATGAAGGCGATGACCGCGGTGAAGACGAACCCGGTGATCCAGAACGTGATGTTGATGGTGTGGTCGATATAGGCCCAGTTGGTGGCGATCGGCGTCCACCACCACGGGCTGTAGAGGTGAAACAGCACCGAGCCGATCGCGACCAGAAGCAGTATCAGTGCGACAGCCATCCTGATCCATCCTTGCCATCGAAGGCTGCGGATACGAATCCAGGGCGGAGCTCACGTGTCGCGATGGCGGACTCTTCTAGGATGACATCGATGCCATCGCCGCGCCTATTGCCTCGCCCATTCAACCGGTCGCGATATTCGAGAGAAGATCGCGGCCGCCAATCTTGCGGGCGTCTAGGCTTTTAAAATGATCCCCCGCGAACCCGGCGTCAATAGCATGTCAACACGCTTAGCTGGTGTGGGCGATCCATGCTGCCGTGCACGCAGGCGAGCGTCAGGCGCATTCTCGATGTGATGCATCGCACAAAATATGCGACGCACAATTCACCCAGCCGGGAGCGCTGGTCATTCCAGGTCGCGCGCGCTAAGCTTGGGGCGCAGGTCGCGACGGGTTTCGTCCGGCTAAGCTCCTTCCTCGTTGAGCCTGGAACTGCCGTACTCGGCTCGATCGCGTCTCCCGCACAAGGGCGGATACGCGTGGCCGGAAAGCGCGCCGTTCTCCGCCGCGACTTTCAGCAGAGGAGGGTGTGCATGGCCACTCTTTATTCCGACAAGCTCGTAAAGCGGCACCTGTTCGGTGAGGCGGTCTCTTATCCCATTCGCAAGATCGGCTTGTCCGATTTGAGAGAGGTGCTGCGCCTGGGCTGGGAGGATTTCCAGGCGATGCCGAGTCACGCGATCGTCGTCTGCGTGATCTATCCGGTTCTCGGTCTCGTCCTGTTCAGGATGGTCCTCGGCCATTCGGTCCTGCCGCTGCTGTTTCCGCTGGCCGCCGGGTTTGCCTTGATCGGTCCCTTTGCCGCGATCGGTCTCTACGAACTCAGCCGTCGCCGCGAGCGCGGCGAGGAGGTCGATGCATGGGATGCGATCAAGGTGCTGCGCGCACCGTCCTTCGGCGCCATGCTCGAGCTCGGCGTGCTCCTGCTTGTCCTGTTCGGGGTCTGGATCGGCGTCGCGAACGCGATCTATGTCACCATCTTCGGTCACGCGGCGGCTGCAAGCATTCCTGACTTCGCAAACCGCGTGCTGAGCACGCCGGAAGGATGGTCGCTCATCATTGTCGGTTGCGGTGTCGGCTTCCTGTTTGCGGTCGCGGCCCTGTGCGTCAGCGTCGTATCGTTTCCGTTGATGCTCGATCGGCATGCGACGGCGATCGATGCGATCCGCACATCGCTGCGGGTGGTGGCGGCCAATCCGGTCCCGATGGCGGGGTGGGGGCTGGTCGTCGCGGCGCTGCTCGTGATCGGCTCGCTGCCGCTCTTCGTCGGTCTCGCTGTCGTCCTCCCGGTGCTCGGTCATGCCACCTGGCACCTTTATCGGAGAGTGGTCGAGCCGAATCCGAATCCGCCGGACGAACCGCCGCCCCCGCCGAAGGGCAAGCGCTATGCCGCGGATTTCCCGGCCAATCTCTTCCCGTGGAGCCGCGAGGGCAAGGAGTAGTGGCGAGACCCGGTCAGCGGCGCGGCATGACGGTGGAGCAGGGCTGAGCTACTTCTGCTGCTGCGGCAGGAAGCTCGGCCCGACCGAGCGGATCGGCTTGTTCTCCGAGGACGACGTCGCGGGGCCGGTATCCGCGGGCGGCGCTGCCGCCGGCGCGTTGGCGGTCGCTGGCGGCGGAGCCGTGCCCTTCTTGGCATTGGCAGGCGCAGGCGCGCCCTTGGTGAGCTGCCGCTGCTGCATCTTCTTGGCGCTCTCCTCGGTGACGATGATGTCGCCCTGCTGCTCGGCGGCGGCCTTGTCGTCGACCGATTTCAGCGCGTCGGCCCAGCTCTGACCCGCGGCCTTGCAGGAGCACGACGGATTGAACTCGCTGCGGAATTTGAAGGCGGTCGGCAAAGCCGAGTAGGGCTGGCCGCTGACGGAGACCGCGGAGTTCATGTCCTCGCCGGGATTGCGATAGGTGTAGAGCGAGGCGTCAGCCGCCGGGCACAGCGCCTTGCAGGTTTTCTCGTCGTCGGGGAAGCGCGCCGGCACGGTCGCAAACGAGACCGGGAAATAGGCGCCGTCGCAGCTGCGCACGCACACGGTGCGATAGGTGCCCGATTGCGGGCCGAGATCGGAGGGCGGGACGCCTTGCGGATTATTGGCGTTGTTGCCGCCGAACAAATTGGTCAGGAAGTTGCCGCCCTGCGACTGCGCGGCGTTGGCGTATTGCGGGCCGCAATTGTTCTGCGCGAGCGCCATCAGCACCGAGCGGCGCTGGCTGTCGCGCTCCGGGCTGAAACCGCCGGGACCGCCGCCGCGCAAGCGCTCGAGATTGCCGGTGATCTGGTCCAGATTGGCGCGCATCTGCTGGATCTGGGTGTTGACCGGGCCGCACTGCGCCGACTGGCCGTTGAACAGCGAGAAGAAGCCGGAGGAATCGCAGCCCATGCGCTTGGCCTGCATGGTGACCCGGTCGAGCTCGGCCTGCTGGCGGGTCTGGGACTCCTGATAGCGGCGGATCTGGTCGTCGCGCGCGGGATCGCCGCTCGCCCCGCGATCGAGCCCGGCGAGTTGTCCCTCCAGCCGCGCGCACATCGGGTTCGGCCCAAGCCCGTTTTGGGCCGGCGCCGGTCCGGGCGGGCCGGCCTGCGCAAGAGCGCCCGTGGCAAGCACGAACGTGCTCAGAAGCGCGGCGCAGGCGGAGATGAAGCGAGGACGGGACAGAGACAGAAATTCAGGCATATCCGCCATTCTAGCGAGGTCACGGCCCAGTGTGATTTGGGAGGCCGAAGCGCGCCCTCCAATAGCCGCTTCCTGCGGCATCGTCACGTCGTTTCCGGGGCCAAAGATTGGGCCTAAGGTCCGCCAGCTCCGAGGGAATTCAGCGCTGGCAGGTGATTGCGACATATTCGTCGCAATGGCCATGGGAGCAGTTTGCGCCGGATTTGGGGACGGAGCCGGTAATTTCGTCGGGATCGACCCGGCGGTAGGCCGAGGCCTGGGCAAAATCCCGCGACTGGCAGTAGGTGCGCGCGACCTGCGCGCCGCATTTCTCGCCCTTGGCCAGGCACTGGTCGATGCCGTAGCCGTCGGCCTGGTTGGCGATGATGAAAACGCGGGTCTCGGCGAATGCGCTGGATGCCGCGATGAGGGAGGCACAGGAAACGAGTGCGAGCAGGGGTCGCATGATGCACCGGAGGCTTAAGGGAACCGCCAGCTTCCGAATAAACTCAAAAGGTTAAGGATGATGAACCATCAAGGCGGGGCGGGCCCTGGTTGCGGAGATAAAACGGCATTTTCGCGGCTCTCTTGACGCGGGGCCGCCTCATAGCCCATATGTCGCCGCATGAACGGTCTCCTCGCCATTTGCGCCATTTGCCGCGAGATTACGAGCTAGCGATTCGCTGGCTGGAGCCGTCTTTTCTCAAAACCATTGAGAGCACTGGACGCCCGGCCAACAGCCGATGGGTATCCATATGCAATTGCGTCTTTACGATACGCTGAGCCGGGACAAGCGCACCTTCGTGCCGCTCGATGCGAAGAACGTCCGCATGTATGTCTGCGGACCGACCGTCTACGACTTCGCCCATATCGGCAATGCGCGGCCGGTGATCGTGTTCGACGTGCTGTTTCGGCTGCTGCGCCATCTCTACGGCGAGGCGCACGTCAAGTATGTCCGCAACATCACCGACGTCGACGACAAGATCAACGACCGCGCCGCGCGTGATTTCCCCGGCCTGCCGCTGAACGAGGCGATCCGCAAGGTCACCGAGCAGACCGGCAAGCAGTTTCATGCCGACGTCGACGCGCTCGGTGCGCTCCGGCCGAGCGTCGAGCCGCGCGCGACCGAGCATATCGGCGAGATGCGCGAGATCATCGAAAGGCTCGTCAAAGGCGGCTTCGCCTATGTCGCCGAGGACCACGTGCTGTTCTCGCCGCAGGCGATGAACGCGGCCAATTCCGCCCTGCCGCGCTATGGCGCGCTGTCGAAACGTTCGCTGGACGAGATGATCGCCGGCGCCCGCATCGACGTCGCGCCGTACAAGCGCGACGCGACCGACTTCGTGCTGTGGAAGCCGTCGAAGCCGGGCGAGCCGTCATGGCCGTCGCCGGCCGGCATCGCCGCGCCCGGCCGCCCGGGCTGGCACGTCGAGTGCTCGGCCATGGCCTGGAAGCATCTCGGCGAGCATTTCGACATCCATGGCGGCGGCATCGATCTCGTGTTTCCGCATCACGAGAACGAGGTGGCGCAGACCTGCTGCGCCTTCCACCAGGAGCGCATGGCGAACTACTGGATGCATAACGGCTTCTTGGAGGTCGAAGGCGAGAAGATGTCGAAGAGCCTTGGCAACTTCGTCACCATCCACGAATTGCTCGCGGACTGGCCGGGCGAGGTGCTGCGTCTGAACATGCTGAAGACGCATTACCGCTCGCCGATCGACTGGACCATGAAGTCGCTGGAGGAGAGCGCCAAGACGCTCGATGACTGGTATCGCGTTGCTGCCGACGTCGAGTCCGACAAGCCCGATGCATCCGTGGTCGAGCCGCTGCTCGACGACCTCAACACGCCTCTGGCGATCGCGGCGCTGCACGGCCTGCGTAGCAGCAATGTGGGCGCCCTGGCGGGATCGTTGCGGCTGCTCGGCTTCCTCTCCGAGAGCGCCGCGCAGTGGGAAGGGCGCAAGCAGCAGGCGAGCGGTATCGATGCCAAGGACGTCGAACGCCTGATCGCGGAGCGCGCTGCCGCGCGTGCGCGAAAGGATTTCAAGGAGTCCGATCGCATCCGTGACGAGCTCGTCGCCAAGGGCGTCGTGCTCAAGGACGGCAAGGATGCCGACGGCAAGCCGGTGACGACCTGGGAGCTCGCGTGATGGCACAGGCGTTCCCAAAGCCGGCGTTGCGGCCGTTCCTGCCGGACGACGTGCCGATCCTCGCCGCGATCTTCGCCGCCAGCATCGAGGAGCTGACCGGCGACGACTATAGCGAGGCGCAGCAGGACGCCTGGATGGCGGCGGCGGACGACGAGGCGTTCGGCCGCGACCTCGCTGCCGACCTGACGCTGATCGCGACGCTGGATGGGTCGCCGGTCGGATTCGCGTCGCTCCGCGGCAACGACCACATCCGCATGCTGTATGTGCATCCGGCCGTGGTCGGGCAGGGCGTTGCGACGATGCTGGTCGACGCGCTGGAAAAGCTCGCCGGCGGCCGCGGCGCGACCAGCCTGACGGTCGATGCCAGCGACACCGCGCAGGGCTTCTTCGCCAAGCGCGGCTACTCGCCCAAGCAGCGCAACACCGTCACCGTCAACGGCGAGTGGCTCGCCAACACCACCATGCAGAAGACGCCCGGAGCACCGCAATGAGCAAGGAGCGTCTTTATCTGTTCGACACCACGCTGCGCGACGGGGCGCAGACCAATGGCGTCGATTTCACGCTGACCGACAAGCAAATCATCGCCGCGATGCTGGACGAACTCGGCATCGACTATGTCGAGGGCGGCTATCCCGGCGCCAATCCGACCGACACGGAGTTCTTCGGCACCAGGCCGCAGCTCAATCATGCCCGCTTCACGGCCTTCGGCATGACGCGGCGGGCGGGGCGCTCGGTCTCCAACGATCCCGGCGTGGCCGGGCTTCTGGAAGCAAAAGCCGACGCGATCTGCTTCGTTGCGAAGTCGTCGGCCTATCAGGTGCGCGTCGCGCTGGAGACGACCAGGGAAGAAAACCTCGCCTCGATCCGCGACAGCGTCGCGGCCGCGAAGGCCGCCGGCCGCGAGGTGATGCTCGACTGCGAGCACTTCTTCGACGGCTACAAGGAAGATTCGGGCTTCGCGCTGGCCTGCGCGAAAGCCGCCTATGAGGCCGGCGCGCGCTGGGTGGTGCTGTGCGACACCAATGGCGGCACCATGCCGAACGAGGTCGAAGGCATCGTCACCGAGGTGACGAAGCACATTCCCGGCGATCACGTCGGCATCCACGCCCATAACGACACCGAGCAGGCGGTGGCGAATTCGCTCGCCGCGGTGCGCGCCGGCGCGCGGCAGATCCAGGGCACGCTGAACGGCCTTGGCGAGCGCTGCGGCAACGCCAATCTGTGCTCGCTGATCCCGACCTTGAAGCTGAAGCAGGAATTCGCCGACGCCTTCGAGATCAGCGTCACGCCGGAGAAGCTCGCGACCCTCGTCAAGGTCTCGCGCACGCTCGACGACATGCTCAACCGCATCCCGAACCGGCATGCCGCCTATGTCGGCGAGAGCGCCTTCGTGACCAAGACCGGCATCCATGCCTCCGCCGTGCTGAAGGATCCGCAGACCTATGAGCATGTGTTGCCGGAGCTGGTCGGCAACCACCGCAAGGTGCTGGTGTCCGATCAGGCCGGCCGCTCCAACGTCATCGCCGAGCTCGACCGCGCCGGCATCGCCTACGAGAAGAGCGATCCGAAGCTGACGCGGCTGGTCGAGGAATTGAAGGAGCGCGAGGCGGCGGGCTACGCCTATGAATCCGCCAACGCCTCGTTCGATCTGTTGGCGCGCCGCACGCTCGGCAAGGTGCCGCAATATTTCGAGGTCGAGCAGTTCGACGTCAATGTCGAGCAGCGCTACAACGCGATCGGTGAGCGCGTCACCGTCGCGCTTGCCGTGGTCAAGGTCGACGTCGCCGGCGAGCATTTGATCTCGGCGGCCGAAGGCAATGGTCCCGTCAACGCGCTCGACGTCGCGCTTCGCAAGGATCTCGGCAAGTACCAGAAATACATCGAGGGCCTGAAGCTGATCGATTACCGCGTGCGTATCCTCAACGGCGGCACCGGCGCGGTCACGCGCGTGCTGATCGAGAGCGAGGACGAGAACGGCGACAGCTGGACCACGGTCGGCGTGTCCCCGAACATCATCGACGCCTCGTTCCAGGCGCTGATGGATTCGGTGATCTACAAGCTCGTGAAGTCGGGGGCGCCGGCGTAGGGCAAAGATGTAGCCCGGATGAGCGAAGCGATATCCGGGGCAGTGTACGCTGCGGAGATAGCTTTCCCCGGATRTCGCTTCGCTCATCCGGGCTACGGGAGCGAGGAGGGGGAGCGAGACCAATGATCGACCACATCTCCGTCGGCGTCAGCGACCTTGATCGCTCTGCCGCATTCTACGAAGCCGCGCTCACAGCCCTCGGGCTCGCGCGGCTCGTCACGCGGCCGCGGACGGTCGGCTTCGGCAAGGCCTATCCCGAATTCTGGATCAATCTGCGCGAGGGCATGCAGCGGGTGCCGCCGGAGAGCGGCGTGCACATCTGCCTGCGGGCGAAGACGACAAGCGAGGTCGATGCGTTTCATGCCGCAGCCCTTGCGGCCGGCGGCGCATCCGACGGCGCGCCGGGCATCCGCCCGCACGACCGCGTACGCTATTACGCGGCCTTCGTCGTCGATCCCGACGGCAACCGGATCGAGGCCGTGACGTTTCCGTCGGAGTAGGGCGCTAGAGCTTGCGCGCGACTTCCGGCGCCAGGTTCTTCTCGGCTTCGCCGATCTGGGCCGCGGCCGCCTTCAGCTTCGGCAAAATGTCCTCGACGCGATCGGCCTTGAGGATGTCGATCGAAAGCCCGGCACGGATGAACTCGGTCTGGCGCATATGCGACAGCAGCGAGAACAGCGGCTCCCAGAAATTGTCGATATTGGCGAGCAGCACCGGCTTGGCGTGACGGCCGAGCTGCTTCCAGGTCATCTGCTCGACCAGCTCTTCGAGCGTGCCGACGCCGCCCGGCAGCGCCACGAAGGCGTCGGAGCGTTCGAACATCAGCCGCTTGCGCTCGTGCATGTCGGGGGTGACGATCATCTCCTGCACGCGGGTCAGCGCGTTCTCGCGCATCCGCAGGAAGTCGGGGATGATGCCGGTGACGGTGCCGCCGTGATCGAGCACGGAGGTCGCGACCGCGCCCATCAGGCCGAGCGAACCCCCGCCATAGACCAGGCGGATGTTGCTCTCGGCGAGCGCCTTGCCGAACGCCTTGGCGCCTTCGGTGAAGTTGGGATTGGTTCCGGGACCGGAGCCGCAATAGACACAGACGGTTTTGATCGTGCTCATTGGTGCCATGATGCATTGCAGCGAAGGGGCGTCAAGTCCAATCGGTGATTCGGAGCACCCGGAAATCTACCGGTAAATGGCGACAAACAATCGAGGATTCGCCATCTGGCGGGGTGCGTTCGCCCCCGGAAGCTTCTATATGACAAGCGAAAATCGTTAATCGCAACGCGGCCCGCATCCGGCGGGCCTTCAGGCTTCTTGATGGATCAACCTCATTCGTTCGACGGCCCCGACGTGCCCGAGCCAGCCGGTGGACCGCTGGAGCGGGCCACCTTGATGGGCACGCTGGCGCATCTGTGGCCCTATATCTGGCCGGGCGACCGTTTCGACCTGAAAATGCGCGTGGTCTGGTCGATGGTGCTGCTGCTCGCCGCCAAGCTGATCACGCTGACGGTTCCGTTCAGCTTCAAATGGGCGACCGACGCGCTGACCGGCGCCAATACCGCGCCGGTGCTGCCCGACAACTGGCACCTCTGGGTGATCGCCTCGCCCCTGCTGCTGACCGCGAGCTACGGTGTGATGCGCATCGTGATGGCGGTGCTGACGCAATGGCGCGACGGCATCTTCGCGCGCGTGGCCATGCACGCGGTGCGCAAGCTCGCCACCATCACCTTCATCCACATGCACGAGCTCTCGCTGCGCTTCCACCTGGAGCGCAAGACCGGCGGCCTGACACGCGTGCTCGAGCGCGGCCGCGAGGGCATCGAGGTGATCGTGCGCATGGTGATCCTCCAGCTGATCCCGACCATCGTCGAGGTCTCGCTCTTGATGGCCGTGCTGCTCTGGCAGTTCGACTGGCGCTACGTGCTGGCGACGCTGATCACGGTGGCGGTCTACATGTACTACACCTACATCGCGACCGAGTGGCGGATCGGCATCCGCCGCAGGATGAACGAGTCCGATACCGAGGCGAACACCAAGGCGATCGACTCGCTGCTCAACTACGAAACCGTCAAATATTTCAGCGCCGAGGCGCGCGAGGCGCAGCGTTACGACCGCTCGGTCGCGCGCTACGAGGAGTCAAGCGTCCACTCCTATACGTCGCTCGCCGTGCTCAACACCGGACAGGCCGTGATCTTCACGTTCGGGCTGACCGCGACCATGCTGATGTGCGCGATCGGCGTGCGCAACGGCACCAACACGGTCGGCGATTTCGTGCTGGTCAACGCCATGATGATCCAGCTCTACCAGCCGCTGAATTTCATGGGCATGGTCTATCGCGAGATCAAGCAGGCGATCATCGACATCGAGAAGATGTTCAACGTGCTGGGACGCGAGGCCGAGATCAAGGACGTGGCCGATGCGAAGCCGCTGGTCGTTTCCGCCGGCATCGTGCGTTTCGAGGACGTGCGCTTCGCCTATGAGCCGGCGCGCCCGATCCTCAAGGGTATCAGCTTCGAGGTCCCGGCCGGCAAGACGGTCGCGATCGTCGGTCCCTCCGGCGCCGGCAAGTCGACCATCTCGCGGCTTCTGTTCCGCCTTTACGACATCTCCGGCGGAAGGATCCTGATCGACGGCCAGGACATCCGCGAGGTCACGCAGGCCAGCTTGCGCGCCTCGATCGGCATGGTGCCGCAGGACACCGTGCTGTTCAACGACACCATCCGCTACAACATCCGCTACGGCCGCTGGGACGCGAGCGACGCGGACGTGGAGCAGGCGGCGCGGCTGGCGCAGATCGATAATTTCATCCGCATGGCGCCCAAGGGTTACGAGACCCAGGTCGGCGAGCGCGGCCTGAAATTGTCCGGCGGCGAGAAGCAGCGCGTCGCGATCGCGCGCACCGTGCTGAAGGCGCCGCCGATCCTGGTGCTGGACGAGGCCACCTCCGCGCTCGACACCCACACCGAGCACGAGATCCAGGGCGCGCTCGACCGCGTGGCGAAAAACCGCACCTCGCTCGTGATCGCGCACCGGCTCTCGACCATCGTCGGCGCCGATGAGATCATCGTGCTGGACCAGGGCCGCATCGCCGAGCGCGGCACCCACGCCAGCCTGCTCGCGCAGGGCGGTCTCTATGCCAGCATGTGGAACAGGCAGCGCGAGGCGGAGGCCGCGCGCGAGAAGCTGGCCAGGATCGCCGACAGCAGCGAGGCGCCCAACCGGGAGCCGCCGCCGGTCAAGGACGTCCTCACGACGCCCGCGGCCGCGGAGTGACCTTGTCTCCGGTCCCAACTCTGGCCTAAACAACTCCACCGCGCGAGACGACCCGCGCCATCAACCCCTGAGCGGCAGATAGCGATGTCCATTCTCGATTCGATCCAGCGCCAGATCCCGCCGATCCACAAGGAGGGCTATCCCTTCATCGGCGGCTTTGCGCTGGCAAGCCTCGTCCTGTTCTGGCTGTGGTCGCCGCTCGGGTGGATCGGCACCATCCTCACCGTGTGGTGCGCGCTGTTCTTCCGCGACCCCGTCAGGGTGACGCCGGTGCGCGAGGGGCTCGTGGTGTCGCCGGCCGACGGGCGCGTGTCGATGATCACCATGGCGCTGCCGCCGGCCGAGCTCGGGCTCGGCGACCGGCCGCTGCCGCGCATCTCGGTCTTCATGAGCGTGTTCAACTGTCACGTGAACCGCAGCCCGGTGGCGGGCAGGGTGGACCGCATCGCCTACCGTCCCGGCCTCTTCATCAATGCCGAGCTCGACAAGGCGAGCGAGGACAATGAGCGCAATTCGCTGGTGATCTCGACGCCCACGGCACGGATCGGCGTGATCCAGATCGCGGGCCTGGTTGCCAAGCGCATCGTCTGCTTCGTCAAGGAAGGGCAGACGGTCGGCGCCGGCGAGCGGTTTGGCCTGATCCGGTTCGGCTCGCGGCTCGACGTCTATCTGCCCGTCGGCACCAAGGCGCTGGTCTCGGAAGGGCAGACCGCGATTGCCGGCGAGACGATCCTGGCCGACCTTGCCGAGGATGACCCGAACCGCGCCTATCGCGCCAATTAACCATTAAGTCGGTATAACGGGCCTTCCGCCGCGATGGCGGAGGGGAAAGCGGCTTGCTATATCTCGCCTTAAGGTGAGGACGAGCCACATGACGCCCTATGACTTCAAAGATCCCGACGTGCGCCGCCGGCGGTTCCGCCCGATCCCGGTGCGCATGCTGGTGCCCAACGTCATTACGCTGCTGGCGATCTGCGCCGGCCTGACGTCGATCCGGCTGTCGATCGAGGGGCGGATGTCGCTCGCCGTCTACGCCATCGTGTTCGCAGCCGCGCTCGACGGCATAGACGGCCGCATCGCACGCATGATCAAGGGCCAGTCCAAGTTCGGCGCCGAGCTCGACAGCCTCGCCGACTTCGTCAATTTCGGCGTCGCGCCCGGGCTGATGCTGTATTTCTGGCAGTTGCACGAGCTCGGCAATGCCGGCTGGATCGCCGCCATGGTGTTCGCGATCTCCGGGGGCTTAAGGCTCGCGCGCTTCAACGCCACCATGGACGATCCCAACAAGCCGGCCTTCGCCGCCAATTTCTTCACCGGCGTGCCGGCGCCGGCCGGCGCCATCACGGTGCTGCTGCCGATCTACGTCGCGTTTCTCGATCTCGGTCGGCTGCCCGCAGCGGTGACGGCGGCCTATACGCTGCTGATCGCCTTCCTGATGGTGTCGCGCCTGCCGGTGTTCTCCGGCAAGACCAAGCGCATGCGCGTGGCGCCCGAGCTGGTGCTGCCGGCGTTCGTCGCGGTGATCGTCTTCATCGCTATCCTGATCGCCTATCCCTGGCACGTGCTGTCGATCGGCACGGTGCTGTATCTGCTCGCTTTGCCGCTCGGCTACAAATCCTATCGCGACCAGGCGCGGGCGATGGAAGCCGCTGCGCCTACCGGCGGCGAAGTCCCGTCGCCGCCTTCGGCGCCGACATTGGCGAACCTGTCGGAGCCGCCGCAAGACGACCGGCCCGGACGGCTGCACTGAGCGCAACCTGCGGATATCTGCCATGAGAGCTTGCTGAGTTGGGTCGAGGCCCGATCTCGGCTATATCGCCCTGTGTCGGCGGCATCGCGTCAATCAGCCGCCAATCTGGGAGAGAACGCCGTGACTGATACCGCGACCGGGCCGCTGCCCGCTTCCGTCCTCGAAGCGCTGGGCCGCTATGACACCCCGACGATCTGCAACGCCATGGAGATCGTGGCGCCCGAGCGCCGGCTGATCGGCTACACCACCAAGCAGCTGGTCTGCCCGTTCCCCGACCTGCCGCCGATCGTCGGCTATGCCCGCACGGTCGCGATCCGCTCGGTGCTGAAATCCTCGCTTGCACCGGAAGAGCAGTCCAGGCGCCGCATCGACTATTACGAATATGTCGGCACCGGCCATGGTCCGCGCATCTCGGTGATCCAGGACATCGACGGCCCCGACGTCGGCTATGGCGCGTTCTGGGGCGAGGTGCAGAGCAATGTCCACAAGGCGCTCGGCTGCCTCGGCGTCATCACCGACGGCTCGATCCGCGACATCCCGCAATGGGCCCCGGGCTTCCAGGCGCTCGCCGGTTCGATCGGCCCGTCGCATGCCTGGGTGCATGCCGAGAGTTTTGGCGGCGAGGTGCGCGTCGCCGGCATGACCGTGAAGTCCGACGATCTTATCCATGCCGACCAGCACGGCGCCATCGTGATCCCGCTGAACATCGCCGCAAAACTGCCCGAGGCCGCCGAGCTCTGCGGCCGCCGCGAGACGCCGATCCTCGAGATTGCGCGTAGCCCCGACTTCTCGCTGGAGAAGCTGAAGGCCGCGCTGAAGCGCTCGGCGGAGATTCACTAAGCCAGGGGAGAGGAGGCTCGCACGCTGCCGCAATCAGGGCAGGGATGAATTCCGCTGTGCCCTGATGGCGAGGCCATGGCTGACCTCCCGCCGGTCCGGTCCGGCAAAAAGCGATCATCAAGCCGAGCGGGCAGGATCCGCTTGGCGGAGAACCAATGCCAGCTTCACGCTGGCCGCTTGGGCATCAGGGAATGGCGTCAGCGGAGATGCCGGCCTCGTCTGGCCGGCATTGAGCATGGCATTCCTGGGTTGAAGGCGACTAGCCGCCGGCGCCAGTGTTATACTTCGAGATGGTAAGCGGCCACGCACCGCCCGAAACCGTGTCGAGTTGATCATCCGGCAGCACCTCATTCAGCGCTGCGACCGGGGCCTTCGCCTGTGCGGGATCGCTGGGTTTGATAGTCTCTTGATGTGCCGGATTTGCCTCGGACGTCTTTTCGACCATTTGCAGCTCCTTTGAAGCCAGTCTGGTTGGTGTGACGGAACGTGTGCCGCCGCATTCGATAGGTCCGAGCCGGCGAGAGAAGGTTCAAGGTCCGGCCCGGGACGCGGGCATCCTTGGTTGCCGATCAGCTCGCAAGGCGATCACGTTCGAGTGAGAGATTTTACCTTGTCGTCGTTCAAACTCAAGCAAAGGTTGCGGTACGCGAGGTCCGTGAAGTCCGACGATCTCACCGGCCAGGTGCAGTCGTGATCCCGCTCGACGTGGCCGTAAAGCTGTCCGAAGGCGCCGAGCTCTGCGGCCGCCGCGAGACGCCGATCCCGGAGATCGCCCGCAGCCCCGACTTCTCGCTGGAGAAGCTGAAGGCCGCGCTGAAACGCTCGGCAGAGATTCACTGACGGCGCGACTGCACGATCTACGGCCGCGACGCCGGCCGTGGGTCGCCTTGTTCCGTCAGAAACAGGGCGGCCTGATCCGGCTCGCCGAACATTGCGGCGGCGCATCCGATCAGGGTGAAGCCTCCGGCAAGATCCCACAGGGTAATGCCTTCCACATCGTCCGGGACGTGAAGCAGACGCGCCAGGATGACGGCGAAGGCGGCCTCGACAAAGAGCAGGGCGCTGAACACCGGCAGGACAAGCTCGGGTTCGAGCAGGTGGAGCGCCAGCACCGCGGGAAGCGCGGTGAGAAGACTGAACAGCGTCAACATTGCGTTGGCTCCTGCCATGAGCGTGCCGCAGGGCCACAGAATACTGCATGATCCCTCGTCGCGGATGTGGCGCTGGGCCGCAGTCGGAGGGCGTACGATGAAGATGAATGACAAGACGGTCCTGATCACCGGCTCGACCGACGGCGTCGGCCGCTACGTCGCTCGCCGGCTGGCCGAAGACGGTGCAACGGTCCTGATCCATGGCCGCGACGAAGCGCGCGCCAAGACGCTGATCGACGAAATCGTGCAGGCCGGCCACGCCGCGCCGACTTTTTACCAGGCCGACCTGTCGTCGATGGCAGCTACGCGTGCGCTCGCCGAGGCCGTGAAGCGCGATCACCGGCGTCTCGACGTCTTCATCAGCAACGCCGGCATCGGTTCGCAGAACGACGGTCCGCAACGGCAGGTCAGCGGCGACGGTCACGAACTGCGCTTTGCCGTGAACTATCTCTCCGGCTTTCTGCTCGCTCATCTGTTGTTGCCGCTGCTGAAAACCGCGGCGCCGTCGCGCATCGTCAACGTCGCTTCGCTCGGCCAGCATCCGATCGATTTCGAAGATGTCATGATCACGAAGGGCTACAGCGGATCGCGCGCCTATGCGCAGAGCAAGCTCGCGCAGATCATGTTCACGGTCGATTTGGCTGAAGAGCTCAAGGGCGCCGCCATCACCGTGAACTCCCTGCATCCGGCGACCTACATGAACACGACGATGGTGCGTGCCGGCGGCATCGCGCCGATCTCGACAGTGGAGCAGGGCGGCGCGGCGATCCTGCACCTGGTCGAGGGCGACGACGTCGCGGGCCGAAGCGGCCTGTTCTTCAACGGCATGAACGAGGCGCGCGCCAATCCGCAGGCCTATGATGCCGACGCGCGCAGGCGCCTGCGTGCGCTCAGCCTGGAGTTGACGGGCCTGTCCTAGCGCGCCCGTTATGGTTAGCAAAACGTTGAGATTCGCACCGGCAGCCGGCAAGTCCTGCGGACTTTCGGCGCGCTGCGCCGGCCTGGCGCACCGGCTCAACTTAACCTTTACGCGTCTTTAATCGCGGCCCACTAGGGTTTTCGATGCGGTTCGGGGTTGGACTGCGCCACCGGCCAGGATGGCCGTTGTTGCGTTCGCGTTGGAGTCTCCCATGGATATCATGACGAGCGTTGGGCTCATTGCGGGCATCATCGTCATTACGGCAATGATCTTCATGGGTGGCGACCTCCACATGTTCATCTCCGAACATGCGATGATCATCATCTTCGGCGGCTCGATCTCCGCTACCATGATCCGCTTTCCGCTCAGCGCGCTCATGCACGGCCTTCCGCTCGGCGCCAAGTTCGCCTTCACCATGAGCCGGCTGTCGGCGCACGACCTCGTCGACGAGCTCGCCCGCATCGCCGAGATCGCCCGCAAGCAGGGCCCGGTCGGCCTGGAAAAGGTCGAGACCGACGAGCCCTTCCTCGCCAAGGGCATCCGCTACGTCGCCGACGGCTACGACCTCGATTTCATCCGCGACAATCTCGAGCGCGACCGCGACAACTTCCTCATGCACCTGGACGAGGGCAGCAAGATCTACCGCGCCATCGGCGACTGCGCCCCGGCCTTCGGCATGATCGGCACGCTGATCGGCATGGTGCAGATGTTCGCCAACATGACCGACCCCTCCAAGCTCGGCCCGTTCATGGCGACCGCGCTGCTCGCCACCCTCTACGGCGCGCTTGTGGCGAACCTGTTCTGTCTGCCGATCGCCGACAAGCTGCACGGCAAGCTGCTCGACGAGGAAACCAACCGCACGCTGATCATCGACGGCATCCTGATGATCCGCGACTCCAAGAGCCCGACGCTGGTGCGCGAAATGCTGCTGGCCTACCTGCCGGAGAAGCATCGCCACGCCGAGGGCGAGCCGGTGCCGGCCTGATCGCGCGCACCGGGATCTAGGTCATGGCCAAGAAGAAACGCGGCGATGCGCACGGAGGCGGTCACGGCTGGTTCGTGACCTTCGCCGACCTGATGGGCCTGATGATGAGCTTCTTCGTGATGCTCGTCGCGTTCTCGACGCAGGACGCCAACAAGCTGAAGATCGTCGCAGGCTCGATGCGCGACGCCTTCGGCGTGCAGAGCGAAGCCCGCTACGCCGGCATCGTCGAGTCCGACGGCCTGCCGACGCGGCCGCGGCTGAAGAACGTCGACCACATCCAGCCCGAAGACGCCTCCAACACGCCGACCCCGGACCAGGAGGATCGCGACCGCACCTCGGGCGCGAAGATCAAGGTCGACCGCAATTTCGCGCTCGCGGCCGCCTCGCTGCGCCAGGCCTTGCAGGACATGCCGGAACTGACCGAGATGTCCAAGCACATCATGTTCGAGGAGACCAAGCAGGGCCTCAACCTCGAGATCGTCGACCAGGACGGCCGCTCGATGTTTGCCGACGGCTCCAAGGTGCCCTACGACCGCACCCGCCGCCTGATCGAGAAGCTCGCGATCCCACTCAAGGCGACGCCGCTGCGCGTCTCCATCGCCGGCCACACCGCGGCCGGCTTCGTGCCGACCCGCAGCGATTACGGCGCCTTCGATCTGTCCGCCGACCGCGCCAATGCCGTGCGCCAGATCCTCGAGCGCGAGGGCCTGCCGCCGTCGCACATCTTCGCCGTCGCCGGCAAGGCGGACACCCAGCCGCTGTTTCCGGACGATCCCTCGCTCGCCGCCAACCGGCGTGTGACCATCACCCTGATGCGCGAAGATCCGCCGCTGCCGCCGAATCTGAAGCCCTAGGGCACTTGCGTTACCATTTTACCTGAGGCATGTCGTCGCGAGGGCGACGAACGTGGCCACGCCGTCACAGCATCTGCCGCGGCGCCTGCTATGGTGGGGTGCCGATTGACAGGCGCGCCGGAAGCGTCAAAAGGCGCCGGATCAATTCCAGGGACGAAGCGTTTTCCACCCACATGACGGCGAGCATCACATCGACCGAGACCCAGGACGGGCCGGTCACTTCCGGTTTTTGGTCCCTCACGCTCGGGAGCATTGGCGTCGTTTTCGGCGACATCGGGACCTCGCCGCTCTATGCGTTTCACGAGGCGGTCAGGGGCGCGGCCCATGGCGAGCCGGTGTCGCGGGTCATGGTGCTCGGCGTGCTCTCGCTGATCCTGTGGGCGCTGTTCATCGTCGTCACCGCCAAATACGTTCTGCTGCTGCTGCGCGCCGACAATAACGGGGAGGGCGGCACGCTCTCCCTGATGGCGCTCGGCCAGCGCGCGCTCGGGCGGCGAAGCTGGTTCCTGATGGCGCTCGGCGTGGTCGGCGCCTCCATGTTTATCGGCGATTCCATGATCACGCCGGCGATTTCGGTGCTGTCGGCGGTCGAAGGCCTGAAGCTCGCCACGCCCGCCTTCGAGCACTACGTCGTGCCGCTCACCGTCCTCATCCTGGCGCTGCTGTTCGCGGTCCAGAGCAAGGGCACCGCGCTGGTGGCTTCCGCGTTCGGGCCGGTGATGGTGGTCTGGTTCACCTGCATCGCGCTGATGGGCATCGTTCACATCGCCGACGACCCGACGGTGCTGGCTGCGATCAATCCCTATTACGCGGTGCAATTCCTGCTGTCGCACGGCACGATCGGCCTGGTGACGCTGGGCGCCGTATTCCTGGCGGTGACCGGCGGCGAGGCGCTCTATGCCGATCTCGGCCATTTCGGCCGCAAGCCGATCCAGTCGGCGTGGATGTTCTTCGTGCTGCCCTCGCTCCTGATCAATTATTTCGGGCAGGGCGCGCTGGTGCTGTCCGATCCCAGCGCGATCGAGCACTCCTTCTACCGCATGGTGCCCGAATATCTGGTGCTGCCGCTGGTCGGACTGGCGACCGCGGCGACCGTGATCGCGAGCCAGGCGGTGATCACCGGCGCCTATTCGCTGGTCTATCAGGCGGTGCAGCTCGGCCTCCTGCCGCGCTTCGAGGTGCGCTACACCTCCGAGACCCACGCCGGYCAGATCTATCTGCCGCGCGTGAACCGGCTGCTCCTGATCGGTGTGATGCTGCTTGTGCTGTTGTTCCGCACTCCCAGCAACCTTGCCTCGGCCTACGGCATCGCGGTCTCCACCACCATGGTCGCCGACGGCATCATGGGCTTCATCGTGATCTGGAAATTGTGGAACTGGCGCGCCGCGACGGCTGCGGCGGTGATCATGCCCTTCGTCGTGGTCGACATGACCTTCTTCAGCGCCAATCTGTTGAAGCTGCTCGAAGGCGCCTGGGTGCCGCTGCTGTTCGGCGCGGCCATGGCAGGGACGATCTGGACCTGGCGCAAGGGGACCGGCATTCTGATCCAGAAGACGCGCCGGATCGAGGTGCCGCTCGACGATCTGATCCGGAGCCTGGAGAAGCGGCCGCCGCACATCGTCAAGGGCACGGCCGTATTCCTCACCAGCGATCCGTCATTCGTGCCGACCGCGCTGCTGCACAATCTCAAGCACAACAAGGTGCTGCACGAGCACAATGTGATCCTGACCATCGAGACCGCGCATACGCCGCGGGTTGATCTGTCGGAGCGTTTCCGGATGGAGAAGATCAGCGACAAGTTCTTCAAGGTCCGCCTGCGCTTCGGCTACATGGAGCAGCCGAACGTCCCCAAGGCGCTCGCGATCGCGCGCAAGCAGGGCTGGCAGTTCGACATCATGTCGACGTCGTTCTTCGTGTCGCGGCGGTCGCTGAAGGCGTCGGCGCAGTCGGGCATGCCGCTGTGGCAGGACCACCTGTTCATCGCGCTGAGCCGGTCCGCCAACGACGCCACCGACTATTTCCAGATTCCGACCGGAAGGGTGGTTGAAGTTGGCACGCAGGTCATTATTTGAACGCGATGGGCGGACCCATGCGAATTTCGCATGGCGATGGCCCAGAAACGGGCTAGGCTATGCCGGCAGCGCAGGACTATAAGCCGCGCGCTCTTCCGCCGTTGTGCAGTGAAGCATTTTTAGAGGCCTTCAGGCTCTCCCATGACAAGTGACGTAGCGATTTCCGCCCCGGAAACGACGGCGGCCAATGGGCATGGCGAGGCCCACACCACCGCCCGTTTCGGCGCGCTGACGCTCGGCAGCATCGGCGTCGTCTATGGCGATATCGGCACCAGCCCGCTCTACGCGTTCCGCGAAGCCGTCATGGCGGCCTCGGGCGCGGAGGGGGTGCCGACGCCGGCGGCCGTGCTCGGCGTGCTCTCGCTGATCCTGTGGGCGCTCATCGTCGTGGTGACGCTCAAATACGTCGTGATCCTGCTGCGCGCCGACAACAATGGCGAGGGCGGTACGCTGGCGCTGATGGCGCTGGCCCAGCGCGCGGTCGGCACCGGCGGGGCGACCATCGTCCTGCTCGGCATCATCTCCGGCGCCCTGTTCTACGGCGACGCCGTGATCACGCCGGCGCTCTCGGTGCTGTCGGCGATCGAGGGCATGAAGGACGTCACGCTGCATTTCGAGCCTTACATCGTGCCGCTCACCGTGGTGATCCTGGTCTGCCTGTTCGCCGTGCAGTCGCGCGGCACCGCCCGGGTGGCGGCGTTCTTCGGCCCCATCATGTGCGTCTGGTTCGCGGTGATCGCGGCCGCGGCGATCCATCCGATCATCGAGCAGCCGCAGGTGCTGTTCGCGCTGAACCCGCTCTACGCGGTGTCGTTCATGCTTCACCACGGCATCATCGGCTTCGTGACGCTGGGCGCGGTGTTCCTGGCCGTCACCGGCGCCGAGGCGCTCTATGCCGACCTCGGCCATTTCGGCAAGAAACCGATCCAGGTCGCCTGGCTGTTCATCGTGCTGCCGTCGCTGGCGCTGAACTATCTGGGGCAGGGGGCGCTCGTGCTCAGCGACCCCGGCGCGATCGTGAGCCCGTTCTTCCAGCTCTTCCCGCAAGGTTTTGTTCGCGGCAGCATGGTCGTGCTGGCCACCATGGCGACCGTGATCGCGAGCCAGGCCGTCATCACCGGCGCCTATTCGCTGACGCGCCAGGCGATTCAGCTCGGGCTGCTGCCGCGGTTTGAAATTCGCCATACGTCTGAAGCCCATTCCGGCCAGATCTTCATCCCCCGCATCAACCAGCTGCTGCTGGTCGCGGTGGTGCTCCTGGTGCTGCTGTTCCGCTCCTCCAGCGCGCTCGCCTCGGCCTACGGAATCTCCGTCACCGGGACCATGGTGGTCACGGCGATGATGGGCTTTGTCGTGGTCTGGAAGGTCTGGAAATGGTCGCCGCTCACCGCCGCCGCCCTGATCGTCCCGTTCCTGTTCCTCGACCTGACCTTCCTGTCCGCGAACCTGCTCAAGGTGGTCGAGGGCGGCTGGGTGCCGCTCGCGCTCGGCGCGCTGATGATCATGCTGATGTACACGTGGCGGCGCGGCAGCCGGCTGCTGTTCGAGAAGTCGCGCAAGCTCGAGTTCCCGCTCGCCGACCTCGTGGCGATGCTGGAGAAGCGGCCGCCGCAGCGCGTGCCCGGCACCGCCGTGTTCCTGACCTCGGATCCGCTCAGCGCGCCGACGGCGCTGATGCATAGTCTGAAACACTACAAGGTGCTGCACGAGAAGAATGTCATTCTCACCATCGAGACCGCGCAGACCCCGCGGATCGATCCGGCCGAGCGCGTCAAGCTGGAGCAGATCAGCCCGACCTTCTCCAAGGTGACGCTCAAGTTCGGCTTCATGGAATCGCCCAACGTGCCGAAGGCGCTGGCGATCGCCCGCAAGCTCGGCTGGCAGTTCGACATCATGTCGACCTCATTCTTCCTGTCGCGCCGGGCGTTGAAACCCGCCGCTCATTCCGGCATGCCGCGCTGGCAGGACCGCCTGTTCATCTCGCTCAGCCGTTCCGCCAACGACGCTACCGACTATTTCCAGATCCCGAGCGGCCGCGTGGTCGAGGTCGGAACGCAGGTGACGATTTAGCGCCACCGCTGTCATCGCCCGGCTTGACCAGGCGATCCAGTACTCCGAGACAGTTGTGGTTGAATCGATAGGACGCGGCGTACTGGATTCCCCGCTTTCGCGGGGAATGACACCGAGCGCGTGGTGGGATGCGAAGYAGGAGTTTCAGGCATCCCGAAAGCTGCGCTTCAAGTCGCTGCGATTTAGCTTTAACTTGCGCCGCGCGGCTCAAGCCTTTGTAGCGCTTGATTTTCGCCTGCCGAGAGGCGAGGTTGCGCCCCGTCGGGATCGCCCCGGCTCAAGGCGCGGACGTTGGAGGATGATGTGGCAAACCAGGTACAGGATCTGACCCCGGACGAGGTCTCCAAGGGTGTCGAGGAAGGGCGCTATCTGCTCGTCGACGTCCGCGAGCCGAACGAGGTCGAAGCCGAAGCCTATCCCTACGGCGTCGTGGTTCCGCTCTCGACCTTCGATCCCAAGGCGATCCCGGATCCGCAAGGAAAGCAGGTCGTGTTCGCCTGCCGCTCGGGAAAACGCTCGGTGACGGCCTCGCTCGCGGCGCAGGCGGCCGGCCTTCCCTACGACAAGCATCTGGCCGGCGGCATGTTGGGGTGGAAAGCGGCGGGTCTTCCCAGCAAGGTCGGTGGCTGACCTCGCGATGACGACCAAGAGTTCCTCCCTGAACAAGGTCTTCGCCGACCTTCCCGTCACCATCTTCGAGGCGATGTCGCAGGCCGCGCGCGACAATGCCGCCATCAATCTCGGCCAGGGCTTTCCCGACGATCCCGGGCCTGAGGACATCCGCCGCGCCGCGGCCGACGCCTCGCTCAACGGCTACAACCAGTACCCGTCAATGATGGGCCTGCCGGAGCTGCGCCAGGCGATCGCGACCCATTACGGCCACTGGCATGGCCTCAAGCTCGATCCGATGAGCGAGGTGATGGTGACCTCCGGCGGCACCGAGGCGCTGACCTCGGCCATCCTCGCGGTGGTGCAGCCCGGCGACGAGGTGGTCTGCTTCCAGCCGGTCTATGATTCCTATTTGCCGATCATCCGCCAGGCCGGCGGCATCCCGCGCCTGGTGCGGCTCGAGCCGCCGCACTGGCGGCTGAATGAGGACATGCTGAAAAGCGTCTTCAATTCAAAGACCAAGGCGGTTCTGTTCAACAATCCCCTGAATCCGTCCGCGGTGGTCTATCCGCGCGAGGACCTCGAGCTCTTGGCGCGCTATTGCCAGGAGTTCGATGTCATCGCGATCTGCGACGAGGTCTGGGAGCACGTCACCTTCGACGAGCACAAGCACATCCCGCTGATCACCATCCCCGGCATGCGCGAGCGCACCATCAAGGTCGGCTCGGCCGGCAAGATCTTCTCGCTGACGGGGTGGAAGATCGGCTTCGTCTGCGCCGCGCCGCCGCTGCTGCGCGTCGCGGCCAAGGTGCACCAGTTCCTGACCTTCACCACCGCGCCGAACCTCCAGGCCGCCGTGGCCTACGGTCTCGGCAAGTCCGACGACTACTTCCTGTCCATGCGCAAGGATCTGACGCGGAGCAGGGACCGCCTGACCAAGGGCCTCGAAAGCCTCGGCTTCCCCGTGCTGAAGTCGCAGGGCACCTACTTCCTCACCGTCGACCTGTCGCCGCTCGGGCTCAACGAGAGCGACACCGAGTTCTGCTGGCGGATCGTGAAGGACTACAAGGTCGCGGCGATCCCGGTCTCGGCCTTCTACGAGCAGGACCCCGTGACCTCGGTGGTCCGCTTCTGCTTTGCCAAGAAGGACCAGACCCTCGACACCGCATTGGAGCGGCTGTCGGATGCGGTGCGCCGGAAGAGGTAGATGATGATGAACGTCCGCCGCCCTCGCTTTGGCCTTGGTCTCGCGATCGCCGCAGCGCTGACGTTCCTCTCACAACATGCGGCCGCGGAGGAGCGCGTCGTCAACTTCTACAACTGGTCCAACTACATGGCGCCAGACGTCCTTGAGGCCTTCACCAAGGAGACCGGCATCAAGGTCGTCTACGACACCTTCGACGCCAACGAGACGCTGGAGACGCGCCTGATGGCCGGCAAGTCCGGCTACGACGTCGTGGTGCCGACCGCCTATTTCCTCCAGCGCCAGATCAAGGCCAACATCTTCCAGAAGCTCGACACGTCGAAGCTGCCGAACTTGGCCAATGYCTGGCCGGTGGTGACGCAGCGTCTCGCCATCTACGATCCCGGCAATGTCTACGCCGCCAACTACATGTGGGGCACGACCGGAATCGGCTACAACGTCGCCAAGGTGAAGCAGATCCTGGGCGCGGTCGCGAAGATCGACAGCTGGGACATCGTCTTCAAGCCGGAGAACCTCGCCAAGTTCAAAGACTGCGGCGTGCACATGCTCGACTCCGCCGACGACATCTTCCCGGCGGCGCTGAACTATCTCGGGCTCGATCCGAACTCGACCAAGCAGGCTGACCTCGAGAAGGCCGCCGATGTGGTGGCGAAAGTTCGCCCTTCGGTGCGCAAGTTCCACTCCTCCGAATACCTCAGCGCGCTCGCCACCGGCGAGATCTGCTTCGTGGTCGGCTGGTCCGGCGACATCATGCAGGCCCGCGCCCGCGCGGCTGAGGCCAAAGGCGGCATCGAGATCGGCTACGCCATCCCGAAGGAGGGCGCGCAGATGTTCTTCGACAATCTCGCGATCCCCGYGGACGCCAAGAACGTCAAGGAAGCCTACGAACTGATCAACTATCTCTACCGTCCCGACGTCGCCGCCAAGAACTCGGACTTCCTGTCCTACGCCAACGGCAATCTCGCCAGCCAGAAGCTGGTCGATCCGAAGATTCTAGGCGACAAGAACATCTATCCGGACGAGGCGACGCTCGCAAAGCTGTTCGTCATCACGGCGCGCGAGCCGGCGACGCAGCGGGTGATCAACCGGCTCTGGACCAAGGTGAAGACGGGGCGGTGAGGGGCCGCGGCCGTCATTGCGAGCGAAGCGAAGCAATCCAGAATCTCTCCGCGGTGAGACTCTGGATTGCTTCGTCGCTTCGCTCCTCGCAATGACGGCGTAACTACCGCCACCTGCGGTGCAGCCAGAGCCACTGCTCCGGATGCTCGCGCACCCAGCTCTCCACCACGCTCGTGATCGCCTGGGTCGTGCCCTGGATGTCGATCTTGCCGTCGGCATCGCGCACCGGCTTGATCTCCTCGGTCAGCTCGCCGCGGAAACGGTTGCCGGGCAGGCGGATGATGCGGACGCCGTGGATCGGGCATTCGACTTGGCGCAAGAGGCGCGCCAGCATCGGATTGGCGCGGGTCTTGCGGCCGAAGAAGGTGACCTCGACGCCGCCGGTCAGATACTGGTCGATCAGCATGGCGACGTGCTTGCCGTCCTTCAGCGCCTGTGCGAGCCGCAGCGGCGCGTCGCGACCCGCAGGGATCAGCGTGCCCATGTTGACCTGGCGCATCTCCTGGATAATGCGGTCGGCGGAGGCGATGTTCGGCCGGCGATAGAGGATCGCGGTGTCCAGCCCATGCGCGACGGCGGCGAGCGCCGGCAATTCCCAGTTGGCCAGATGCGCAGCGAAGATCAGCGCGGGCTTGCCGTCGTCGCGGATCTGGTCGAACAGCTCGATGCCGCGCTCGGGCAATTCGATCCGGCTCTTCTCCGGATGATCGCGGTCGTAATCCCAGACTTGGTCCATATGGGCGAATTCGGCGCCGACGCGGCCGAGATTGTCCCAGACGCCCATCAGGATGGTTTCGATTTCTTCCGGCGACTTCTCCGGAAAAGCGGCGGTGAGGTTGGCGCGGCCGATGCGATGCTCGCGCAGGCGCGGGCCGATCAGCTTCACGGCGCGCGCGAAAAAGTCCGAGGTCTTGACCGGATCGAAATAGCGCGTGGTGCGCAGCATGGCGACGGTGGCGGCCCCGATCAGGCTTCCACCGATCGATTTGGCAGCCTCCCGCGTGCGGGCCTTGATGCTCGCAGGTAACTTCGCCATGCGTCCGGTCAGGCCGGTTCGCGGGTCAGGATCAGTGAGGCGTTCTGGCCGCCGAAGCCGAACGAGTTCGACATCACCGCGGTGACGCGGGCGTCGCGCGCCGTGTTGCCGACGACGTCGAACAGGATCGTGGGATCCGGATTCTCGTAGTTGATCGTCGGCGGAATGCGCTGATGCTCCAGCGTGAGCAGCGAGAAGATCGCCTCGACCGCGCCGGCCGCCGAGATGGTGTGGCCGACCATCGACTTGTTGGAGGTGACCGGAATCTTCTGCGCGAGCTCGCCGAACACGGCTGACGTCGTGTTGAATTCCATCTTATCGTTTTCGGGCGTCGCGGTGCCGTGCGCGTTGATGTGGTCGATCTGGTCCGGCGTCATGCCGGCATCGGCCAGTGTCTTGTTCATGCAGCCGATGATCGGCTTGCCATCGGGAGACGAGCGGGTGCGATGGAAGGAATCGGTGAGCTCGCCGCAGCCGGCGATCACGCCGAGGATCTTGGCGCCGCGGGCGGTTGCGGCTTCATAGCTTTCGAGCACCAGGGCGCCGGCGCCTTCGGCCATGACAAAACCGTCGCGGTTCTTGGAGAAGGGGCGGGAGGCCGCCTGCGGCGGATCGTTCTGGGTCGACAGCGCCGAGAGCAGCGAGAAGCGCACCAGCGCTTCCGGGTTCACCGTGCCGTCGGTCGCCACGCACAGCGCGGCGTCGGTCTCGCCGCGGCGGATCGCCTCGACGCCGAGCTGGATCGAGGTCGCGCCCGAGGCGCAGGCCGTCGACAGTGAGATCGGCGAGCCCTTGGTGCCGAAGGTCTCGGCGAGGTAGGCGGCCACCGAGCCGAACATGAAGCGGTGGTGATAGGCGCTGTATTTGCCGCCGCCGGAGATGCGCAGCAAATCGTCGTAGTTGATGTCAGTCTTGCCGACGTCGCGGCCGAGCTCGCGGCGCTGCGGCCACTCGACCTCGACCGGAGCAACGGCGAGGAAGAGGGGGCCCGGGAAATCGCCCTTGGCGCTAATTCCGGCCTGGTCCAGGGCTTCCTCCGTGACGATCTCCGCCATCCGCTCGGAGAGGGCGGTGGAAGAGAAGGGGTCGGCACTGACGAAATCGACGGTGCCGGCCATGGTGGTCCTCAGCCCGTCGACTGGAAAGCGCGTGATGGTGCGGATACCGGATTCGCCGGCGACCAGTTTTGACCAATTGTCGGCCTTCCCGGCGCCGAGCGAGGTCATGATGCCCATGCCGGTGACGACGACGACGGGACGCCCGAGTTTGTCGCGTGGTGCAGTCATGTCGATCCCCCGATAGAGCTAGCTAAACAGCCTCGACCAGCGCCATGCCTTCGCCGCGCCAGTGTCCGGCTCCCACCACGACAATCTGGGTGGGCGCTCCCTGCATTTCAATCTCGGTCCCGGTGGAATCGTTCGGCGGGAACAGGGCGCCGCGCGAGATCGACAGGGCGGCGAGCGCCAAGCCGAGCGGGAATTGCGTCTCCATGGTGTGGCCGAACATGGTGCCGGTTGAACGCACGGGAAAGTCGGAATGGCTCTTCAGGAAGCCGCGCTCTTCGGACGTGGCCGGCTCCGCACCGGTCGCGCCGGTGATGATCGCGCCCTTGCCCTCGCGCCTGGGCAGCTTGGCCCACAGCTTCTCCAGCGTCGCGGCCGTGTCGCCGGGCTGCTTGCGCCTGGCAAGATCGGCGACGACGCTCGACAGCTTCGCGAACGGCTTTGCACCGCGCGCTTCGGCGTGAGCCCTGGACTCCAGCACCAGGAACGCGCCGGCCGAGCCGAGCGCGAAGCCGGCGTGGTCCTTGCGGGCCCAGACCGGGGCGAACTTGTCCTTCAGATTGAAGTCGCCGAATTCGTAGAGGACCAAGAGGTCCTTGCGCTCGCCATTGTGCGAGCCGCCGACCAGCGCAATGTCGCTCTCGCCCGAAGCGATCCGCGCCAGCGCGATCCGCGCGGCATCCGCGCCCGCGACCTCTTCGCCCATGAAGGTGCGCGAGGTGCCCCCTAAGCCGTGCACGATGGCGATGTTGCCGGCGAGCAGGTTGGAGAGCTGGGCCAGGAACAGGGTGGGGCGCAAATCGCTCATCAGCCGCTCGTTGAGGAAGCCGGGGGCGTTCGCCCCCTTGGCCTCGGCCGTGAGCACGCCGCTGTCGACATTGAGATCGCGCTCGCCGCCGCCGGCGGCAACCACCATGTCGATCTTCGACAGAATGTCCTTGTTGCCCTTGATCCCGGCGGAATCCAGCGCCAGCCCCGCGGCATAGGTGCCGATGCGCTGCCACGCTTCCATCTGGCGCTGGTCGCCCTTCTTCGGGATCTGGCTGTCGAAGGTAACAGGCATCAGCGGATGCACGACGCAGGGCGCAAAGCCCTTCTCGTCGACATTGATGCGCCTCTCCTGGAGCGCGGCCCAGTTGGCGTCCAGCCCCTCGCCGAGCGAGGTGGCAAGGCCAATGCCGGTGATCCAGACTTCCGTCTGGCCGGGCTTCGAAGCAGTTTCAGTCATGGCGATACGGCCTGTTGCGGAAAGCCGACGCGCTCGGCGACTTTCGCCATGTATCCGCGCATGTCCGCATTGGGGAAGGGGATCAGCGTGAAAGTGAGCGTCGAATTCGCACGCAGCTTGCCGCCGACCCTGATCTTGGCTTCGGTCATGGCGTAGCCCGAGCCCTCATGGGCGAGGCTCGCCTCGATGCTCATGAGGTCGCCGGGGAACACCGAGCCGCGCACCTTGGCCTCCTTCACGGCGGCGAGAATCGGCATGCGCTCGAATTTCAGCGCGCCGAGCAGCAGCCAGCCCGAAGCCTGCGCCATTGATTCGATCAGCAGCACGCCGGGCATCAGCGGATAGCCCGGGAAGTGCCCCTCGAAGATGGTGCTCTCGTTCGGGACCCGTGCCTCGACGACGATCTTCTTCTCGTCGACGTTGAGGTCGACGATGCGATCGATCATGTGGAAGTATTCGAGTTGCATGACCGCGCGACTACGCGCTCGCGCCCTTGGCCGCGACCAGTTCGTCGATGCGGGCGCACAGGTTCTTCAGCACGAAATACTGCTCGGTGGTCGCCTTGCCGTCGTTGACCTCCTGGGTCCACTTTTCCAGCGGCAGCTTGATGCCGAACTGCTTGTCGATCGCGAACGCGATGTCCAGGAAATCGAGGCTGTCGATGCCGAGGTCATCGATGGCGTGGCTATCCGGCGTGATCGTGTCGCGCGGGATGTCGCAGGTTTCAGCGATGATCGTAGCGACCTGATCGAATGTGGAGGACATCACTAAGCCTTTGATATATTGCGGATATTTGTCAGATGTTCCAGAGTGGCGTGGTGGGCGGGCATCGCGCCCCGAGTGACGCCCTCAAACCCCCCTCTGGCCGGGTCGAAAGCCCGTATATCGGAGCGCCGCCCCGAGTTCAATGGAGCCGGACGGGCGCGGGGGCAGCCTGGGGATGCCTGTTATCGGGGCTCCGAACCGGGCCATCCGGGCGGGGGTGTGCCTAGATGTGCGGCGTCGTGATCTTGACGCAGTCGCGCCGGCCCATCAGCACGCAATCCTGGGTCCGGCGCAGGTCTGCGATGCTGACGGCGAGCCAGATCCCGATCGCCGTCAGCGCGATGGTGAAGGCGAGGGCTGCGATGTTGGCGAGCATGCGGTGGCGGAAATCGTCCGGCTGCGCGCGGGGCTGCTCGTAGCGCGACAGGTCGAGCGGCTCGGGCGTGGCCTGAAGCGGCTGCACGGTACCGCCGCCCCGCCGGACCGACGGGGTGGATGTGGTGCGCGGCCTGAACTGGAGCACGCGATGCTCGTCGTCCGACGCTATGGGCCGCTGGGTTTTCATGGTGCGGGGATCACTCCGAAGCAGCGATTTTTAGATAGCATACGTGACATTGCCGTTGCAGAAAATCTTCTCAACGCACACGTGCATTGCGCTCTCGCACTATCTTGCAGGCAAATGCCGTGAACGGTTCGCGGAACCGGATGTCATCCGCGTGTCAGGGAGCGGGGTGCGTTGCAGCAACAGCCGCGGAGCGGCCCTTAGTCCCGTGAACAGCGGCTTGTGATCACCGCGCACGGGCCGAACGCATTTTGCCGGCGCGGGCCCCATGGCATAATCCGCCCGGGCTGGGCTGCCAGCAGCAACCATGTGAGGGGCTATTCGACCATGACCACCAACGCGCGCGAGCCGAGAGTGCATCCGGTGCCGATCCTGTCGCTGCGGCCGACGCAGATGACGGTCGGCATGCGCGAGGTCAAGGAGAAGCGCAAGCGCTGGCGCGAACATGGCAAGAAGAAGCAATCCGATCTGCTCGGCAGCCACATGATCCCGGTCGTGTACGGACCGGACCTGCGCTACTACGTGATCGACCATCATCATCTTGGCCGCGCGCTGCATGACGCG
>NZ_JBFULT010000012.1:0-39746 GCF_054049755.1 Bradyrhizobium sp. P5_C11_2 | reverse complement strand
GCTATCGCCTCCGGAAGCAGGTCGTCGAGCCGGTATTCGGGCAGATCAAGCAGGCCCGGGGCTTCCGACAGTTCTTACTCCGCGGCCTCGATCAGGTCCGGGGCGAATGGGCGCTGATCTGCACCGCCCACAACCTCCTCAAATTGGCGAAGGCCGGGCACTGAGCCCAAAGCCGACGCACACGTCTGCCCAGACTTCGACGCTCATCCCACCTCGTGAACTCGTTACTCGGACGGGCTCCTAGCTGTCTGGATGTGAGACCTACTTGGCATCTTCAACGATGCGGAGGGCGCGCTTAATGAGACTGGGACTGAGTGGCTTGTAGGTTGGGTTGGCCAATGCGGGATCGGCTTCGAGGCGCTGACGCAGCACCATCTCGGGCGAGAGCCCGTTCAGCACGCGCTGCCGGCGGCCATTGTAGGCGGCGTTGAAGCCGCGCAGCACGATCTCCAGGTCGGCGTGGCTGTAGAGCGTAATCCCCAACACCTCCCGCTGGACGCGTCCGTTGAAGCGCTCGACCATGCCGTTGGTTTTGGGCTTGTAGGGGCGGGTCTTGCGATGCTGCACGCCGTGCCGCGCGCAGGCGGCCTCGAACGCATCGGCCGTGAAGCAGGAGCCGCGGTCAGTCAGCACGTGCGTGACCTTGAACGGAAAGGCCCCGAGCGCGTCCGAGAGGAAGGCCACCGCCGAGGCGGTGGTCTCGTCGTCCTTGACGGCCAAGTGCACGTAGCGGGAGGCCCGGTCGATGGCGACGTACAGGTAGCGTTTGCGCGACACGCAGTCGCGATCCTGCAACTTGGGCAGGTGCTTCACGTCGACGTGGATGAAGCCGACCTCGTAGTCCTTGAAGCTGCCATGCGGCTTGCGAGCCTTCTCGGCGGGCGGCAGCCGGTTGAGGCCCTCGGCCTTGAGGATGCGGTAGACCGCGTCGCGGTTCAGGTGCGGCAGGAAGTGGCTGACGACGAAGGTCAGCGCGTCGAGGGGAAAGCCGGTGGAACGGCGGAGCGCGCACACGATGGCGCGCTCCTCATCACTGGCGCGCCACGCGAGCTTGTGGGGCGCGCCGAGCGGTCCTGGCAAGCGTCGGGACCGCGTTTGCGCCACTTGCGGATGGTCTCGGTGGACACACCGTAGCGCTTGGCCAGCACGCTGGAGCTCTCGTGCGAGCGGGCGATCTCGGCGCGGACGGCCGGGGTCGTGCGAGCTTGGGGGTGGATGGCGAGCATCAGCGCTCCCTCCTAGCAGGATGGCGGCGCACACCGTCGAACCGCCAAGCATAGGCTGTGATCGCCCAACGCGCCGCATCCCAACGACGTTCCGCAACCAAACACTTGTCGACGCTGCGAGACGTTGCGGGTTGAAGTGTGCAGCCTGCCGCTCGACCTCGCCGAAGCCACCGCGCTGATCGAGGCGCTGGAGGCTGAGGTCTGGCGCATCACCACGCGTTGGCGCGACTCGGATGATGGGCGATCGACGGCGCGGGCGATGGATGGCCTGATCCGGGCGCGCACCACGCTACGCCGCGCTGTGTCACCTTGGCTCGAATTGGACGATGATCGTCGGGCTGCGGCGCTGCGCGATCTGCGGGTAGCCGAAACCGCATTCAGCTTCCTGCTGCGGCTGCGGAGCTTGCGGGCCATAGCCGCCGGCCGGTGATGCATTGCGCCGTGACACCCATCTCCGGCGGAGATAGATGACTGTGGCGGGGCCGGTGAAGATCGACAAAGTGTCAATCCTCGCCGGCATCCTGCGCCGGAACGCGCTGCGGCGCGAGGCGCAGCTGCCGTTGCTGGATGTCTGGGCCCTCTACCGCAAGGAGGCGGCCTACCAGCGTGCCTGGGCTCTTCACGATGCTCACTACCCAGCTTTGCGCGCTGAGGTTATCGTGCGCCTTGCCACGGAGCGCGGCCCTGACTTCATTCGCACGCGCCTGGCGGCCTGGATCGTGCACACCGAGGCTTTACGGATGCTGCGTGACCGATCGCCTACGGAGCAGCGCCATACCACTTCAACTTTAAGTTGAAAGCGTCGTTTTTCCGCGCGAAACGGACCCGGAATTGCTGTGGGCTAGACTCGAGTGCTTCACCATTCTCTGAGTCTAAGATTGACCTGACCGGTATTTTGGACCGGGCCAGTTGCGAGGCTACTGCATGGTCGCACCCATGGGTAGCCGGAAGGCCAGATCCGGAAAGCTGACAGGCGCGGGCGGTCGGTAGCCCAGCGACGAATGCGGCCGGACGCGGTTGTACGTGTTCTGCCAGTGACCTATCACGATCTGTGCCTCCCTGAGTGAGTAGAAGATCTCCTGTCTCAGGCACTCGTCGCGCAGCTTGCCGTTGAAGCTCTCACAGTACCCGTTCTCCCACGGCGAGCCGGGTGCGATGTACTGGATCTGCGAGCCGGCTTTAGCGACCCACTTGCGCAGTGCCTTTGAGATCATCTCGGGACCATTGTCGCAGCGGATGTTCTCCGGGATGCCATGCAGGCACATCGCCTCTGCCAGGGCCTCGATCACACCCAGGCTGTTGATGCGCCGCGCCACCTTCAGTGCGAGGCACGCCCGGCTGTGCTCATCGATCAGCGTCAGGATGCGCAGGCTCCGGCCGTCATGGGTTTGGGCCTGCACGAAGTCGAAGCTCCAGACGTGGTTGCGGTGGAGTGGCCGCAGCCGCACGCACGAGCCGTCGTTCAGCCATAGGCGGCTGCGGGGTCTCTGTCGGCTGGGGACCTTCAGCCCCTCGCGACGCCAGATGCGCTGAACCCGGTCCTTGCCCACCTGCCAGCCGTCTGCCTGCAGCAGCGCGGTGACACGACGGTAGCCATAGCGCCCATACTCGGAGGCCAGGGCAATGATGGCTCGGGTCAGCCCATCCTCGTCGGTCGGCACGGTGGGCACGTAGCGCTGCGTGCCCCGGTGCTGGCCGACGATCCGGCAGGCATGACGTTCCGAGAGGCCGTACTTCTCCCGAATGCCGTCGACCGCCTGCCGGCGTCGCTCGGGGGCTACAAGTTTCCCGAGGCGACGTCCGCCAGAACCTGCTTCTCTAAAGATAGATCAGCCACAAGCCGACGAAGCCGAGCGTTCTCGCGCTCCAGATCTTTCATCTTCCTGGCCTGATCGACCTTCAGACCGCCGTACTCCTTGCGCCAGCGGTAGTAGCTCTGCTCGGAGACGTCCGCTTCTTTGCAGGCGACTGCGATGCTTTTGCCTTGTGCCGTCTGCACCTCGATCTGGCGCAGCATCAGCACGACCTGTTCCGCGCTCGGCCTCTGTCCTCGCTTCATCCCCAACTCCTCTGGTCCAGGCTGATCCTCTCAATCAGCCCGGTCCAAAGCCAGCCGGTCAGGTCATGTGGACGGCCGGCGCGGTTGCTGCATCCATAATTGCTCCTCAAGTGGACGTTTCCGCACCGCCGATTGTTTCTCATCGTGCGATCTTTCACCCCTCGACATCGAGCGATGCACGACGTTTCAGGTGCACAGCTGAATCACCCAAGATCAGGGGTGCGGTTCAGATCGATGACCCCCAATCCCGCCCCTGGTCTTCTGCGGGTCACGGCATCACTGCAGCCGGGCCGCGAACTCCGGCCGAATAGGCGGTCCGGCGGCCGCTTCCCTCAGCGACTCCAAGCCTCCCGACCTCCTGGCGACGCGACAATCCACGTCAGGAAGGGAGTTTGGACCCCATAACCTGCGGTACTCGGCCCAGATCAGCCTGTGGCACTCGCACGCGCCCTGCTCCAGCGCCGCGCGATCCTGCACTGATATGCAGGAGAATGTCTGTTTCACCAGCCCGGCCTTCTCCAACTGTTTGACGTGTTCGCTCACGCTGGGCCGCCGCATCCCGAGATGACCGGCGATGGTGGAGTGGCTGACGCAGATTTCGTCCTCGCCCAGCAGGTCCTGCGCCATCAGCAGCCAGCGCCGGACCCGATGCTCGACAGGGTGGCGGGTGTTGCACAGCGCGACCTGAGCGGCGTGAACCATCCGCACCTGCACATAGGCCAGCGCCAAGCGCCGGAGTGCGGTGTCCGTGCTGAAGAGCGCCGCGGCGTCCACTGCCTTCAGCCGGTAAGCTTCGCCCGGGGTCTGGACAACGATGCGCAAGGGCGAGCGCCTGGTTCCGAGCACGAGTGGCAAGCCGGTGATGCCGAACCGGCCGATGAGGCCCACGCCGTGAGCACCATCCGAGTGCGTTCGCGCTTGGAGGGCCGCAAGCCCGTTCTCGATGAAGTAGAGGTACGGGATGTCTGTGCGGGGCTCCTCAAGCACCTGCCGCCTTCGCAGAGGGACGCGCTCCAGCAGTGGCCCAAGCTCGGCCCAATCCACCGCGGGGAGCGAGGACAGGATCAGATTGCAAGGCGAAATCATGACTTCCTCACCAGCAGAAACGAAATACTGTTCGCCAGTCTTATAACGAGCGTACTTCAGATTGGTCGCTCTTAATTCGATGACGATCAAAGTTTTCGATCACAATCTCGCGCGTATAGTCGGAGATATTTGGAGTACCTCACTTACTGCTAGTGCGGTGCCMGAATGTAGCGCGGCCGTCGATGCGCCGATGCGGTAGAGGCAGACGGTGACCCGAGCCGCTAGGTGCTCCCGACGAACTCAACCTTCACGCCGGGTTTGACGCGCTTGGCCAACGCCTGAGCGTCCCAGTTCGTCAGGCGTACGCACCCGTGTGACGCCGTCTTGCCGATCTCGGCAGGCTCCGGGGTTCCGTGGATGCCATAGCCGTCCTTCGAGAGCTCGATCCAGACCAGTCCGACCGGATTGTTCGGTCCGGGCGCCATGGTGAACGGCTGCTTGGCATTCACACCAGCGAAGTCGAGACTCGGATGATAGGTGTAGGTGGGGTCCTCCGCTACGCCTTTCACCTCCAACGTGCCGCTGGGCGCCGGGCGCTCCTTGCTGCCGACCGTCGCCGGGTAGACAGCGAGGAGCTGATCATCCTCGCCGTAGGCGCGAACCTGATTGCTGCTCTTGTCGACCTCGACGCGGTGAACATCCTGTCCAGCGTCACCCCCGGAAGGCTCGACGTTCGCAACGAAGATCGAACTCTCCGCCTTGGTGAAATCCGCATCCGGGTTGAGCTCCTTCAAGAAATCCTGATCCATATGGAACTTCTCGGCCAGCATCTCCCGCGGGCTCGTGTAGCCGAGATGATCAAGCTTCCTCTCCTGTTCAAAATCATCAGGAATGCTGCTCGTGAACGGCCCCTTCGTATCGTCTGACGTGATCGTGTAACTCACAATCACCTTATCTGGCGCGGTCTCAATGAGTTTGGACCAGGTCTTGCGGTCGAGCTTTGCGTCAGAGCTTGGCAGACCATTGGCCTGCCGGTAGGCGCCGAGCGCAAGCAAGACATTCTCGCCCATCCGGCCATCGATTACGCCGGGGGAGAAGTGGTGCCTGGCCAGCAGAACTTGCAACTTCGTTGCGAGGACGCGCGAGCCCTGGTCATCAGAGACGCTGGCGTGGTTGATCGCGTCAGGATCCAGCGGCTGCGCTATGGCTGGATTGGGCAGGGCTAACGTGCTCACAATCAATACTGCTACGCGGGTACCCATCGACATCACGTGCTCCTGCATGTCGCGCCGATGATGGGGCGCTCGGGCTCAGGCGAGCCCAAGGCGGCCGCACCGAATAGCGTCGGGAGGATTAGTGCGGCTGGTCGCACAGGACTTCTCCTTAACGTTCGCTCTGCTGGATGCGGCGCGCGGTGGCCGGTCGGGTAACAGCGCTACTCTGGGCTCCAGGTACCCGCCTCAGAAGCAGAGCTGTTGTCTGACGATCAAGGACTCAGGAGCCATTCAGGATGGCGCCGCGCTGGCCTTGTTCAAGCAGTTCATGAGGTTGTCGCTGTCGGGAGTCCCGGAAGCGTCTGTCAGGAAAAGCGCTACTCGACGGACCTCGCCTGCTGAATGGCCGTTGTGGGTTCAGTCCGCAGAAGCAGGCGTCCCCGGCGAACTGCTACTCACATCTGGAGATACGGATGCGGAAAGTCGCGCACTTTACCTTGACGGCTCTTGGCGGATCGAGCTCCAAGCACCGGATTTTTAGCTATCTTCCAGGCGATTGCCGCCCTGTACCATGGGTGTGACAGGTGCCTGGTCTGCGATAAACAATCTGCTCGCGGCAGACGTGCAAAAGCCAGCTATCCGGCTCTTGGCCGGCTCAGCGAAGCGGCCGGGAGTGAATTCCGCGATAGCACTCCCAGCGGGAGCGGCTTTTCGAGCCCGCGTGGGGAATAGGCCCCGTCGAACGAGGGCCATGGACTCGGTGGTAAGCACGTAGGCGGTACGCAACCTCGCCACTGCAGGGGACTGGTAGCATTCTCACTACGGCCGAGGCGCGCACGAATGGCACCGAGATTTGCGCGGCGGCAGGAGAAACCACGAAGGGGTTCAGCCGGAACGGCTGCTTACGTAGCCAGTGCAAGCTCGACGGAACGCGGTGCGATGGACGAGGACGCTCCCATAGCTGAACACTGTTCAACAGCTTCATCGCGTCCAGGCAAGCGACTGCTCAGCCCCCGTCAGGGGACGCCAGATCAGCGCGCTCACAACCAACATCCAACTCGCCTGCAGGCTCTGCTGATCCTCCGGTCCCTCTCGCGACGAGCTCGCATTACCTTTAACGGCTTGTCGGAGCCTGCTGCGAGACGGTCACATGGATGAGGCTGGTGGTCGGGACGGCTCCCTGGTTCACGCACGCCGTCTGAGGGGCGGTCGCAAACGCGTCCTGACGTCGCTCGCCTTCGCAGCCGCGATCCCCGTGCTGCTGCTGAGTGGCTGGATCGCCTACTTCATGGCTCAACAGCAACGCGATGTCGCACGACATGCTGCCGAGCTGAGTGCTATGCGAGCTGCCGAACGGATCGCGTCGGATATCGCAACACAGGTCGAGGTGCTCCAGGCCCTCGCCACCTCGACCAGCTTGGATCAACTCGACCTAAAATCCTTCTATAACGAGGCCGAGCGGCTCAAGGATCGGCATCCGCTCTGGGAAACTGTGGAGCTTTCAAATCCAGACGGTGTGCAGCTCATCAACCTGCTCCGCCCGCCTGACGCCGATCTGGCGCCAACGGCGGATTTCCGCAGCTTCGAAGAGGTGCTCAGCACGCGCCAGCCCGTGATCGGCGGCATTGGACCAGTGGGGCCGATCTCCGGCAAGCGTCTGGTCGCGCTTCGCGTGCCGGTCATCCGCGGTAACACAGTGCACTATGTGCTCTCCGTCCTCCTGGCGACGAATGCCGTCAGCTCGATCTTGCGCGATGCCGGCGCGCCCGCGGACTGGATCGGAGCTGTCGCCGACCGTTACGGCAACTTGGTCGCGCGGACACGAGCCGAGGCGAGTGAGATCGGTCGCCCAGCAAGTCCCTCTCTGCGGGACGCCATCGCTCGTGCGCCGCAGGGCTTCTACACCGGTGCGACACTCGAGGGCGAGGAGGTCGAGGTCGTCTATCGCACGCTTGAGGGCACCGGCGGCTGGTCGGTGCATTTCGCGATCCCGCTCACCGCGTTGAATGCGCCTGTCGCCCGATCGTATTTCGTTCTCGGCGGCGGTAGCTTGGCCAGCTTTGTCCTTGCGGTGGGGCTGGCAGGCTTGGTGGCGCGCGACATGGCTCACCGGCGGGAGAACGAGAACGCCCGCATGACGCTTGCTCTTCGCCTCAGCGAGGAAGCAGGCGCGGTTGCGGTCGAGGCCGCCGAACTCGGGACGCTGCGTTGGGACAGTGAAAGTGGACACGTCACAGGTTCCGAACGAGCGCGACGTCTGCTCAGCCTTCCAAGGTCCACCCGTGTGGGGCAGGAACTCGCGTGGCAGACCAGTGATGTCCTGGAAAAGATTGTCGCGGCGCAGCAACCCCGCATTCTGGCCGCGATCCGAGAATGCGTCGAGGGCAACAAGCCCCTCGACATAGAGTTTCAGGTTCTCCATCCTGACCGCATCTCGCACTGGGTGCGGGTGACCGGTCGGGTGCCAAAACTCTCCGAGGGCGTACCCGAAGGCGTCATCTACGGCGTCGTTGCGGATATCGAACTCCGAAAACACGCGGACGCAGAGCGGTCGTATCTGCTACTCCGCCTGGCAGAGGCGCAGGAGAACGAGCAGCGTCGGATTGCACGCGAACTGCACGACCAGGTCGGGCAGACGGTCACCGGCCTCTCGCTGGGTCTAAAAAGCATGGAAACGCTGATTGACGGCGACCGGCCCGCCAGCGAAGTGCGCAGCCATCTCCACTGGCTTAAGACGCTGGCCGGTGAGATTGGACGTGACATTCACCGCGCCGCCGTCGACCTACGCCCGACTGCGCTCGACGACCTCGGTCTGCGCGAGGCCCTGCAAGCCTTTCTGAACCAGTGGGTCGAGCGCCACGGCATTCGGGCCGAGCTTCAATCCGTCGGAGACGGCTCTCGACTGCCGACAGAGGTCGAAACTGCGATCTACCGGATCGTGCAGGAGGCCCTCACCAACATTTTGAAGCATGCCGAAGCTCGCAGCGCGATCATCGCTGTCGAACAGCGGAACGCGGAGGTGCGCGTCGTCATTGAGGATGACGGACGGGGCTTTGATGCAGATGCACATAACGGAAGCGGTGTGCTCGCACCGCGTGGAGCAGGGCAGCCGAAGCTGGGCCTCTCAGGAATGCGTGAGCGCCTGTCCCTGTTAGGCGGGAGACTGACCGTGGAGTCTGCTCCGGGGGTGGGGACAGCGCTGTTCATCTGCATCCCACTGCCACCCGTTTCCTCGTGATTGGAAGGCCAGCTTGCGTCATGGGCCAGCTACGTCTCTTTCTCGCCGATGATCATCCGGTCGTGCTTGCCGGCATCAGTACGCTCCTGAAAGCAGATCCGGAGATCATTGTTGTCGGAGAGGCTACAACCGGGTGCGAAGCACTTACTCAGATTTGCAAGGCCGTGCCGGACGTGGCCTTGATCGACGTCTCGATGCCGGGCCTCAACGGCCTGGAACTAACCAGGCGCATGGCCGCTGACTGCCCGGGTGTCAGGGTTCTCATTCTAACGGTTCATGAGGATGCGGCCTACGTCCAGCCTATCCTGCAGGCCGGCGCCCGTGGCTATATTCTCAAGCGTTCAGCTGCCGACGATCTTCTCAGAGCCGTACGGGCGGTCGCTTCGGGTGGCGTGTATCTCGATCCTGCCGTTGCCAGGCAGGCAATCTCCACCTCAGGCCGGCACAAAGATGACGCTGCTACAGGAGGCGGACACGAGCCTCTCAGCGCGCGAGAGGAGGAGGTCTTGCGCTTTGTCGCTCAAGGCTTGAGCAACAAAGAGATCGCGCGCAATCTCGATCTCAGCGTGAAATCAGTCGAAACCTACAGGGCGCGCGCAGCTGATAAGCTGGATTTGAAAGCCCGGTCAGAGATCATCAGGTATGCCCTCGCGCATGGCTGGCTAGATGATCTACACTGGCAACCAGAAAACGGCTGAACCGGCACGCCGATTGGCGCAGATTCGTCCGGGGCGTTTGCGGCAGATGAAGGTTAGCTCTCACCGATCATAAGCTCACGGCAGCATATCGAGCTTGCACGAACCTGTCTGCACATCGCAAGGATAAAGTACCCAGTCGATTGCTCCGAAGGGCAGGAACAGGAGCGCCATGCCGTATCACCGCCTTCAGGTTGCTCTCTGCGTCGATGAGGAAGTTCGCCGCCATTACCACCGTGTCTCCGGCCGCCACGATTTCCCGGATCTCGGTGTAGCCCTCGCCGCGCGTGCCGACCTTTACGACGCGCGGTTCGAAGTGGCCCTGACCGCGGTCGAGCAGCAGCACCTGGCGCTCGCCGGTGTCGATGATGGCGTCGTCCGGGACTGCTACGACGGGCGTCGGCTGCGCCGTGGCGATCTCCACGTCGGCGTACATGTCGGGCAGGAGCGCGCCATCGGGGTTCGGCACTTCGACGCGCACGCGTGGACCGGGTCTCGGGGTTCACCTGCGGGTAGATGACCCCGACTTTTGCGGAGAAGGTCCGGCCCGGCAGGGAGCGCACCCGCAGGGTCACGGGCTGGCCGACCTTGACGCTGCCGAGGTCGCGCTCGGGTACGTCGGCGAGCACCTAAATCCGGGAGATATCGCCGACCCGCAACAGGGTATCGCCGGCCGCCGCCTTCATGCCCTCGACGGCCGTGCTCTGCAGGACCACGCCGTCCCGGGGCGAGGACAAAGTGATCGCCATTGGCACCTTCCGGGTGCGCTCCATCTCGTCGGTGACCGCCTCGGAGACGTTGAGGTTCTGCAGCCGCCGTCGCGCCGCGTCGAAGCCGGGATTGGCGATGAGCTGAGCGGGCTTGATCGAATGACCCGCTCAACGACAATCACAATCCCGCGTTCAGGGAATGCCGAGGCGCTGAGCTAGCACTGCGCTACCGCGCACCTGAGGGGAACTCATCGCCCCAAGCTCCGAGACGGCTAACATTGCGAAGCTTGAAGCTGTCCATGCTCACGACAAGTGAGGCCAACGAGCCGCCCAGAAGCCAATCCATTAGCTGTCGAAGAAGCAGGGCATGACACCCGAAGCGTGGCTTGCGGACAAGTCCCCGCATTACGGCACTAGCGGGCCTACCACGACTTAAACCCCGTGGGACCGTCCGAAGGTGATTGAGCGTTCCGCGCGAAATACATTGGACTGGAGGTCGGCGATCCACTGGCGCCCGCTCACCGTCACCTCCAAGTACTTGAGCGCACTCTCCAGATGCGAGGATACGCTCTGCCAAAAGAAGTCCGGATAGCGTTCGACCAGATCGGCAGGCGATGTGTAGCCCAGGGTGGTATTTGTCCCGGCCTCCTCGAATTCGTGGAAGAGCGCATTGGCTTTGCGGAGGTAGAGGGGGTCGCCCATCTGCCCGATCAGATCCGCCGCCTGGACCAGGGAAGCCTCGCTGTCTGAATCTCTGTCGGGATTGCTGGGCTTGGCCGGAAAGCGAGTTTGCTCGATGGCGCGCATGATGCGGTTTGCGTCCAGAACCTCCGACTGGCTAAACCGCGCGGCGACAAAAAGCTTGGACCGGTCAACGTGATAGGCGGTCAGCGCCGCGTCCGAGGCGCCGCGCGGCAGCACGACGCGGTGGCCCGCACCGTCGATGATGTACCCCTCCACAGGGCTGTCGCCTCTAAGAACGCCCCGCACGTATCCAATGTCATGCAGGAGGCAGGCGAGTAATAGGTGTGCCCAGTCCTCGGGCGTGGCGAATTCGAGCAGAGTTTTGCCGCGCAAGATGTCGAGGCCGACCTGCGTAACGAGCAGGGTGTGTTCCAGGTCGTGGTAGAGCGCGTCAGAGTTCGCCAAGCACTCGAGGGCAAGATGAGCGGCGGCGCCGACCTTTTCGGCCAAGGGCGCTTGGCTGGGGCCGAACGTGCCCTGGAACTCGGCGGCGAGGTGGTCGCCGAGAGCCCGTGACGCGAGCTGAGCAGTCGTGATCATGCCGGGCACTCCCGCCGCCTAGAGGAGCCGTCCCTACTGCGGCCGCCTTTCCCAACCTTGTCGTACGCCTGAAGCTCTGCTCCGTGGGTCAGGGGAGGCGAGCCAACACCGCCACGGACGCGGTGGTCAGAGCTGAGATGATCCAGAACTGACCGCGCACCAGCGCGAGCATGTCGCAGACCCGGCTCACTGAGGATCAACTTCGTGGCCTCCGCTTTGATCCGAGCTTCACATGCGGCTGAGTTGACGAAGACAGGGCTGTGCGATGCGTCTCTCCTCTGATGCTCAGATGTTTAGGTCTGATCACCAGTGCGCAGCCTCAGGTACCGATTGCACCAGTCGTGACTTCGCGTCCGCTGAATCGGGTGCGTCTATGCGGCGGTAGCGCGCTTGAACAAGGCCGAAAACTCCGAAGGCAAACAGGCCAGCAGCTGTGACGGCCAGCAAAACCCAGCCGTACGGCTGCGCCTGCAATACCTGGAGGGCGCCGCCCAAGCCTTTCGCCTCTGCAGAGCTGCTGTGCACGGCGGCCAGGATCAGCAAGCCGCCGATCAGGCCAAAGACAATGCCGCGGGCTGCAAAGCCGACACGGCCCAGCGGCACCGCCCACTTGCGTACCTCCGAAGGCAGGGCAAGCCGTTCTAGAACGTTCCCTTTCAACCCTTTAGCCAAAAACGCTACTCCGACGCCTACGATCACCAAGCCGACTAGCGCAGTTAGCCATTGACCGAATGGCTTCGCTAGCAGCCAAGCTGTCCAGTCCTGAGCCCCTTTCTGACTTTCACCGCCGCGCTGCCAGCCAAGTGCGAGCCGTGCGGCTGAGAGCGCCAATCCGCTGTAGGCCACTCCGCTGATGACGTGCCCTGCACGCCGGACCAGAGCCTTGCCGGAGGTGCCCCGATGGTCTGCGTCTGTCACCGCTTCGATCACGCGCCAGAGCGCGAATCCGGCGAGGCCAATGGCGATCAGCCCAAGCCATACGCGTCCGAACGGCTCCCCAATCAGAGCGGTAAGTGCGCCTTTGCTCCCGCTCGTCTGCCCACCCGAACTGATTGCTGCCAGCACAGCTAATCCACCAACCAGGCAGTAGACGATCCCGCGTGCTCCGTAACCAGCGCGGGCTAAGATCTCGAGCGCGCGTTTCTGTGGGTGGCGCACGTCAAGCCTCTTCATCGTTCAGACCACTTCGCTTCGACGCGCATAGCCTGACGGTTTCGGTCTCGCCACCAGCGGTGCTGGCCCTCTCTGCGAACTTACCTAGCCCTTGGCGTAGGCTCTCCGGGATGTGGCTTGGGGGTGAGAGATTTCTCCGTTTCTTCTTATAATTGAACGTTGGAGAGTTCTTCAGATCGTCTTTAGTGGTGTTTGTCGTAACGCGAATGTTGTCGTCGCTCCCCCAATGCAGGACGAGCGTGGCTGGGTCGACGGTGACATAGCGTTCGCCCATGCCGAGGAAGCCCCCAATCCCGATCACCGCGGCCTTGATCGTCTTGCCGTTCTGAACGACGAGATCCTCAATCTCACCAATCGTCTGGTTCTGGTTGTTGTATACGTTCGAGCTGGAGTCCTGAAAGGCAGGACCGCCAACTATCCTGCAACGGGCTTGAAAGTCATGTCCTTGAATCGCGTACAGGACCCCGCCGTCTCGCCTAGCTTAAACGCGTTAGATCCGACGTCCTGGAAGTGGCAGCGCATTGGAAACTGCGCCTGCCCGGTGTCGCCTTTCGGGTCGGAAAAGACCAGAAGACTGCTCTGAGGGGTGTATTGCCACTGTCCCTCAACCTTCCGGTTTCCATCCATCTCGTCCATGCGGAACGTACTGTCGGGATTGAGCCGCAACGAGACCGGACCGGCGGTAAAGGTCCGGCCCTTGTAAGCGTCTAACGAGCCGGTCGAGGCGGCAGTCGTCTGCGAGTTGGACGTCGCGACTGTGCTGCTGGGGGGCGCCGTGGTCGCCGTGTTACTCGGGGCCGGCGCAGGCGCAGCTGGTCCACTAGTGCGCGCCTGACCGGTAGTTTTGGGCTCCGTGCTGGAGCTCGTGTTCTTCGGCGCCTGTGAGGCTTTCTGGTCGTTGCAACCGGTCAGCGCGAGAAGTGCAACCGCTGGGACGATGAGGATCGTGCGCATAGGGTGAGCCTCAGGTAAGGGGTGAAGACAACCAGGGTGCGTTTGACGTGAGGTCCCTCCCGCGGTCACCCGCGGGATCCCCGAATGGGTCGAGCCGGCCGGGAGCACCTGGCTCACACAGCCGGCCCGCTTGCGAGCGGTCCCGCACTCAGGGACCGTTCTGGCTCACTGCATCACGTATAGGCTTGCTTGATCGTCGTCCTTGAGCTTGAGGTAGTCGGCCCCATCCTTCTTCCAGTTGTCCATGTTCTCGATGTCCTGATCGCTGACGCCGCGGATCACGAGGCGGTCGTTGCCCTTCATGGCGAAACGCTCAAGCGGGAACGCGACCTTGTCCTCGCCGATGCCCAAAAACCCGCCGTGTGAGACCACAACATAGCGCTTGTTGTTCTTCTGGCTCATAACCACGCGATCGACCTCGCCGAGCTTCTTGCCCTTGGCATTGTAGACGTTCATGTCGTCGAGCTGCTTGACCCGCACAGCATGGGCCGCACCGGCGTTCGCGCCCGTGCTGGCGGTCGTATCGATGATGCCGAACTCCTGCTCGTAGGCGCGCCGCTGGTCAGCTGATCGCGCCTGACGGTTCTGATCCTGGTTCGCCTGGCCCGTGCGCTCAACCTGAACCTTCGGCTGCCCCTGGTCCTGGTTCACCGTGACCTTCGGCTGCTCCTGAGTGTACTGGACCTGGGGCTGAGCCTGGCCTTGCCGCTGCACGTTCACATCGGCCTGGTTCTGCGCCTGGCTGACATAGACCTGTGGCTGAGCCTGTGACACGTCGACGTCCGGCCGCGGCATGCGGATCGTGATCTCCGGCTTCGGGATATTAACAGTGACGGTTGGCGCAGCCTGGTGCACGGTGATCTGCGGCTGCACCGGGTGCAGGGTTACCGTGGGTTGACCCTGCTGCACGCGGATCTGCGGAGCGGGCTCTTGGACCACAATGCGTGCTCCGTTGCTGGAGTTTGTCTGCGCCTGCTGGTTTGTGGAATCCGGATCGAGCCGCACCAGCGTACCGTGGCAGGCACTGGCATTGTTGTCGCGTTTCCAGCCTCGAACCGTGTCCGGCGTCACCTTAGCATCGTCGGGTTTGCGCTGATCGAGTAGGACAATGAGCCGATCGCAATCGGCGAGGCTGGCCTGGTTCTGATTTGAGTTCGTTGCATTCGTTGTGGCAGCGCCGGTCTGAGCCACTGCGGCCGAAGCGAACAAAGCCGACGAACCGAGTAGGGCGAGTGCGAATGACCGCATGATGTTTCTCCGTGATGTGCACCGACTTGGGCGCTCCTACCGCGCTCAATCGCGGCAAAGACACAGACAGTGCTTGTTCCGTGATGAGATCGGGTCTGAGGACAGAAAGGCGAGCCAGGAAGAACAGCCGTGGCATGTCAGGATTCTCCTGACATGCCTTAACTTGGCCAGGTTTTCTTGGCGTGGAGGATCAGGAGTGGAAGCGGCAGACGAGGGGCTGCGGCCCGCCGCTTTGCAGGAAAGCTACTTCTGCGAGCCCGATCCGGTGGCGTTTGATCCCGAGTTCGAGCTCGAGCCGGAGCCCGAACTCGAGCTGCCTAAGGAACTGCCGCCCACCGCCTGGAACATCGACATACCGTGAGGGCCGATCGTCATCAGCACCGGATCTCCGTCCTTTGATTTGGCTTGTATTACGAACGACTCCGCCACAACCTTAACATCGGTGAAGCCAGCGTTTTGCAAGTCCTGCTTGATCTTGTTGGCGGTCACCAGGGATGTCTGCTGCCCTCCAGCAGCGCTATTCCCTTGCGAACCGCTGGTCCCGGACTGGGCGAATGACGCGCCGGACATAGCCAGAAAGACTGCACACGTGATGATCGGTAGCGTTTTCATCTCGAACTCCTGCTGGGGGCGGACGCACGGATCCTGCTGGACGGAGGACCGAGTGCGAACACATGCGAGCAAGACGAGCAGCGTGCTGCAGTTCCGCGGTGCAGCCCTGGGCTAGCGTTGTCCCCGACACGTACTGCGGAATTCCCTGACAAGGCAGGTGTCACTGGCGGCTTGAACAGGGAGACGAGCACGCCACTCTGAAGAGGGCGTTAGCTCCCTTCGCTCGCTCTCGGCCCTGCGGCTCGAAAAGCCGCATCGGGGGCCAACCGAGGGTGCCAGCGAGCCATAGTGGCTCACCTCGCCGTCTGCCGAAGCATGCAAAGCACATGTACAAGGAGGATCTTTTATGCGTTCAGCCTCAGTCACATTCATGTTACGTATTTGTAACTTGTCTGATGCTGCCAGAAGATCCATCGCGAACACTAGGGAATAGGTTCAGGAACAAACAACGTGATAGAAAAGAAGAATGAGCTTGGCTTCGGCTCAGCGGCCTTGGCCAGCGAGATCGTCGTCGCCTACGTCTCGAACAACTCGGTTCCGATGCTGGAACTGCCGAGCCTGCTCCGGAACGTCTATAGCGCGATTAGCAGGCTGAATGATGCGTGCGTCACGGACCCTGCGAGAGATGTCGAGAAGCCGACGCCCGCTCAGATCCGCAAATCGATCCGGGACGACGGGATTGTGAGCTTTATCGACGGCAAGACCTACAAGACGCTGAAGCGGCATCTGAGCACTCACGGCCTCGATCCGCGCAGCTACCGGGAGCGCTACGGCCTGCCGGCTGAATACCCGATGGTCGCCCCGAGTTACGCCGAGCAGCGCTCCCAGATCGCGAAGGCAATTGGCCTGGGACGCCCAAGCGCCATGTCCGAGGCTGCGTCAAAGGCGCGCCGGAAGGTCCTCTGATCGGCGGCTGAGTGCAGCCGTATTGCTGGTGCAACAGCGACGCAGAGCAAGCTTAACGTCGCTGCTGACGAGCAGATCGAGCCTAACGCTCCCTTATCAGCACCTACGGCTCGGAAAAGGCTCAGCGCAGCGCTCCTTCTACTCATAAGCCGCTGACGCTTTGGTCCGGAACAAGGCCTTGGCACGTACCTGCCCGCAAGATGTGCTTCAGAAACCCGCTTCCCGAGTGCCTTTTGAAGGCGTTCACGCCCCGGATGCAGCCGACCACGGTTCGGGGACCGCAGTGGCCGGACTGGTGTGGAGTGCGCCCTGTTTGACCGGACAGGCAGCGGGGTGGGTTTAGGCACTCCGGCTGAGGTACTCTTGGGGCGAGAGCATGCGCAGGCCGGAGTGCGGGTGGATGGTGTTGTAGTCCTCGAACTAAGCCGGCAGAAACCGCATCACGGTCTCGGCGTCGGCCAAGATGGCGAGGCGGGCTTAGTCCCGCTTGAGCGTCTTCACGACCGCCTCCGCGATGCCGTTGCTCTGCGGCGAGCGCACCGGGGTGAACAGCAGCCGTAGGCCGAGCGCGGCGGCCGTCTGCGCTGTCTCCTTGGCGATGTAGGCGGAGCCGTTGTCGGACAGCCACTCGACCGGGTGCGGGGTCTTCGTCGCGCCGAACCGGCGCTCGCAGCAGGCGATCATCAGGTCGCAGACCATCTCGGCTGAGACGTCCGTCGTGGTCGCCGACCACGCCATGATCTCACGGTCGCAAGCGTCGATGGCAAACAGCACCCGGACGATCGCACCGTCCTGGCAGCGCAGTTCGAGGTGATCCGAGCACCAGCGCACGTTCGAGCGCAGCGCCACCACGATGCCGTCGTGGGTGCGGCCGGGCCGGCGGGCGGTGTGTGGCGCGAGCGTGAGCCCGTTCGCCCGCAGGATGCGCAGCACCCGCTTGGCATTGACGCTCGCCTCGCCGCGCGAGCGCAGTGCCCGGTTCACCAGCGCGGTGACGCGGCGATAGCCGTAGCTCGGGCGGGCATCGACGATCGCGCGGATGGTCGGCAACAGCAGCGCATCCTCGGGCTTGCGGTAGGGACCGCGCGGCTGGGCGGGGCGGCTCAGGCGCTCGGCCAAGTGGGAGCGGGCCACGCCGAGCGTGTCGGCGACCGCCTTCACCGCGAACCGCCCGTCAAACCGCTCCAAGAGCTGAGCGGCGAGGTCGGTTTTTTTGTGCGCGCGATGTCGAGCGCCTCCTTCAGGATCTCGACTTCCACGGTCTTGCGCCCGAGCAGGCGTTCGAGGTCGCGCACGCGCCGCTCCAACTCGCGCACGCGGCTGGTGCCGACGACCTCCTCGTCGGCGTGCACGGCCTGATGGCCGCCCTCCAGCATGCGCCGCTTCCACGAGAACAGCAGGCTGGGCGAGAGGCCGTAGCGGCGGGCGACGAACGACACGGACGAGCCGGGCTGCTAGCTCTCCTCGACGAGGCGGATCTTCTCGGTGGTGGACCAGCGCCGGCGACGCTGAACGCCGGTCAGGATCTCGCCATGCACCGGTGGGGCGATCGGATCGGATGACATAGCCTTACCCATAGGCCAACGCCTATGCCTTCGTGAGCTATGCCGCCTGTTCGGTCAAAACGGGGTGCGGTCCATGATCCATGATGCGGGCGAGGGCTATCGGCTACGGCCCCCTCTCATGTTTCGTAGGCGGCAAACCCGGCCATAGTCCTCGTACCCTGCTGGACAACGACGGACACATGTACCTGCCGCGTATTTGAGCCGCGGTGGACATGCATTCCAAAACTGCCGCTCTTTGTACTGGAAGAATTTGGATGGGGATTGCGCTGCAGCTTGTCCTGCAGCACCGAACAAGAGGCAGACCGTCCATAACAGCAAGGCTGCGTCATTGAGACGAGGCATCCAGCACCTTGAAAATGGTTGGCTGATGTTCAACCTCGCAACCTCCGTGTGCCTTTGCCGCTCCACGACCATCATCTTCCATCGACGTGTTGCAAACGCGGACGGACCGAGTTTAGAGGCGGTTAGCCATACTCGCCCACCGTGCCGCTCTGATCGGCTCGTCGTTCCCGGCCATAGCTTCGGCAGGACGGTCTCGGGTGCCTTTGCCTCGCGATCCTGATTCTACCGAGAAGTCATCGAAAACCCGCATCGCGCGGCAGGCGATGTAGCCCATGATCACGCCCATAAGCAGACGGCCGAGCGCCGCCTGTACCAGCGGCCGCACGATCTCGCCAGCTCCATGCTGGCCTCCTCCGGTTCCGACCGCGTAGCCGAGCAGGATCGTGAACAGCACGTCACCGACGCCGTCGTTGAACTGAGGTTCCGTGCCGCACATCAAAGCAGCCCCTCCGCTCCCGTGAAGCGAAAGGACCGCTTCGTCAGACTTCAGTAGCCACAGCTCGGATACGCGTAAGCGCCGTACCCACCGAAGCCGACAGGCGCATAGCCGTAACCGCCGTAGCCGCCATAGCCATAAGGATAGCCGTAGCCACCCGACAAACCGTAGCCGATCGCTGCGCCAGTGAGCAGCCCAAGGCCCGTACCATTGCCGAAGCGGCGGTAACCGAGCCGACGGCCGTAGAAGCCGCGACCATATCCGAAGCCGAACCGACGGCCATAGCCAAACCCGCCGTACCGAAAGCCAACACCGCGGTAGCCACTAAAGCCCGCATGCCAGAAGCCGCCATGGAAGCCGCTAAGGCCACCATGGAACCCAGCTCCACGCAGGCCAACACCGTGGTAGCCGCCGAAGCCCCTGTGCCGGAAGCCACCGAAACCACCATGGAAACCAGCGGCACGAAATCCGCCGCCGTGGAAGCCGCCATGGAAGCCTCCACCGTGGAAGCCGCCGAAGCCGCGCGCGTTAGCTCCGGTCGGGGCGAACGCCAGCGCGGCAAGAACCGCCGTCGAGGCTAAGGCGAGTCGCTTCATCACCGCCATCTCCAGTCTGCGTAGATCGTCCTACAAACGGAGCAGTGGTGCGGATGATCCAAGATGATCCGAGTAGCTGTACGGGAGCGGACCGAAATCGTGCTGCTCCACTTTTTTCTACGGCTGGCCCTCTCAATCAGCTCGGCCCAGAGCCAGCCGGTCAGGTCGAATCCTTTCCCCGGTTGTCTGGCCGCGCCAGCAGCCTTGCAATCCAGCGTGTCGCTGGGAAGTGCTCGCACGTGATGACCAAGGCTGCGGTAAGCGGAACCGCTATGAGAGCTCCGGCGATACCCCAGACCCAGCTCCAGAACGACAGCGACAGGAGGATCATGACCGGCGACAGGGAGAGGCTGTATCCCTGGAGTATGGGATAGACGATGTTGCTGATTGCGAGCTGAATCACCCCCAAGCCGATAAATACGACGAGCGGCATCGTCGTGTTTTGAAACTGAACGACCGCATAGAGGGCCGGAGGAATGATACCCACCAGATTTCCGACGACGGGGATGTAGTTCAGCAGGAAGTTCAGGACGCCCCAGACGAGTGCCAGGTCGAGGCCGACAAGGAAGCCGAACACGCCTGTGGCGACACCGGTCAGCAGGCTGGTTAGGGTTGTCACCCCCAGGTACATCCGGATCTTGGTCGCAACCGCATCAACCGCTTCGAGCACTTCTTGGTGCTCAGCTGTGCCGAACGCCTGCCGCAGCTTAGTGCGCATGGCCGTCACCTCCGGCAGACCAAACACGACTAGGACAGCGATGAAACCGAGATAGCCGAACGTCGTGTACACGTTCTCCAGGAGGCCCCTTCCGAAGCCGACGAGACGGTTGTAGCCTTCTTTGCCGCCAACCGGCAGACCCCATTGCTGCGCCCAATCCGAGACGCTCTCGAAGGCAGCGCTGAAGCTGCTCCAGTTGTGATCGAAGGCGGCGACCATCTGAGCCGCCGAGAAGTAGACCGCGGCGATGAACCCGGCGCACACCACGGTTAGCACCAAGATGGCGCCCAAATAACTAAGGCTTGTCGGCAGGAAGCAATCGAGCCAGGGCTTGATTGGCCAGATCGCCGCAATCACGATGAACGCGACCGCAAGTGGCATGGTGACCGGGTAGCTTACACGCAGGGCTTCGGTACAGATCACGGCCGCGATAACCGCCAGCAGACGATTGCGAATTCTGCTATTTTCATCCAAAATTAGCCCCTCCCCTTGAGCAACGGGCGCCAGAAAAAGCTGTGCTTCTCTCTTCAATCTAGCCGGACGAGGTAAGTTCGAAACTCGGCGGCATCTCTGCGGGCTTTGTCTTTGGTGGCCTATATTGACCTCCCAACAGCGTCGGGCTTGATCAACAACTTGACGATCTCCGGGTGCGACTCCCGGACCTCAGCCCAACTCTCCAGATAATAGCTTGGATCTGCGGGGTCCGCAGCGCGCTCGCGAACTCGACCCCAACTGCGGCGACGGCCTGCTCGGGAGCGAGTTGCACGGTGAAGAGGTCGCAGGCAGCCACAACCCCGTCCCGTCGGCGCACGATGGCCAATATCGCGCCTACGATCTCCGGATCGGAGCGCTCCCCTATGAGCAGGCGTTTGCCCTCGCAGGCGAGGATCGCCGCAAAGGAACCGGAGGACCTGCTGCATATCTGGAAGCCGGTGAGTTTTTCTCGGTGCTCGCTGGCTAACCCTCTATCCTACGGCGCGGGCTCCTGTTTTCCCGGTTTAGGTTCGGGTGAGTGCTCGGCCTTGTTCTGGCCTTTTATGACTGCCGCGTGGGCCGCGGGCAGATCACCAGGATCTGTGCGCGGCACGTTCCGCGCCGAACTATTCCCAGGTGCATAACAGAGGCGGCTCAAAACGGGCTGATGGTCCGAGCCGAACGGCGGCAGGACCTGCAGTTCCGCTACCGCAAATTGCGGCGTCACCAGCACCTCATCGAGCGGCCAGCGCATGACCGCAGCGCCTGCTTTCCAGCTTGGCTTCCAGCCACGCCCGACCCGTGGTTCGAGCATTGGGCCGATACGCGCTGCACGTCTCACCACGGACGACCAGGGGGGCGCATTCATGTCGCCGGCCAGAATGGCGGGATCATCTGCCTTCCTAACCGCCAGGGCCGCGGCCATAATCTGTGCATCACGTTCAGCCGAGGACTGGCCGACCTGTGGCGGACGCGGATGGATACCATACAGACGTACCTCATCGCCGGACGGCATCTTTATGGTAGCGAAGATCGCCGGATCACGCGCGTCGGCCAGGAAATGGACGTCAGCCGAGGTCAAGGGATATTTAGATAAGAGCGCGACTCCGAAATAATTTTGCGTAACATAATGTTTGAAGTAAGTATACTCGCCATGCAGGTTGTTGAGCTTCTGGTTCCACCAGTCATCCACCTCCTCGATGAGAAGTACGTCCGGCCTTTGTTCTCTGATCATCCGGAAGAGGCGGTCGTCATGCTCGTTGGTCATCTGGACGTTGGCTTCGAGAAGGCTGAGCCGGTTCTGCGCGGCGCACTCCTGCGCTGCTGCGGCTTGAACCGGCACGAGAGGAGAGTAGGGCACCAGGACCCAGATCTGAAAGGCAATAGCGCTGAGAGCAGCCGCTGACGTCAGAAGGCCGGTTCAACGAAGCCGGTCCGGAAGCGCCAGCGAGAGAAGGAGAACCGCACTGAGCCCACAGAGGAACTGCACGCGTGGAAAGCTGAGGAAGCGGACCGCCCAGAAATCCGTGCTGATCATCGGCGCAAAGGTAGCAGCCCCCGGGACCACAACCAGCAGGCCCAAAGTCGCGCGCGCCCACGGCAGTAGGCGAAAGCTCGACCGATTTCCAGTTGGCGTCATGGTCGCGCCTGCCGTTTTCTCCATCAATGCCTCTAGTGCACGAGCATGAACTCGCGAGCGCACGCATTCTCGCAGGAGATAACCGCCCGGTGCGGCGGACGGTTCGCCGTTTCCGGATGCGGCCCGTGGGCTTCGGAGCTGTTCGAGGGCAGACGTCACCGTCGAGTGAGGACGCTGCCTGGAGCAGCTGTGCGGGCTGAAGTTCCCCACCTTTGCGCATCTCCGCGCAAGCAGGCCGCCGGGAGAAGCCTGACAAGGCTGTGCCGCTCATCCCGACAGGGGGCGTTGTGCAGGCGTGGTAAGAGCCTGCCCAAACGATCAACGTATCGTCGGTTTCCGCTGCCACGACGTGAGGCGGGAAAGACGGCAGGTCGGAGGCGTTAAGCTGAGCCGCAGAGCCATGTTGGTGCGCGTCAGTAGATAATTCGCTGCAACCGGTACGGTTTAGGACAGAGTTTATCGCCCGCTTGAACCTTTTTGCGGCCCGGATGTTCGTTGAAGAAGTTGCGGTTCTATTCTCGCATCCGCATAGACGATCGCCTGATCGAAAATGTGGAGGAAATTTATCTTTCAGACATCGAGGCAACGCTTGGAGGCGGCGCTCGCCGACGCGTGGAGTTGCCGAAGAGAACTACAACCGGGAGATGAGACGGATGAAAAAGTTAGCCCTCGCCTCGACAGCACTTCTCGCTGCGCTGGCATTCGCGCCGACGGGTGCTGACGCATGCAGCTACGGCAGAGGCGTCCACGGTGTTGGTTTCCGGCATAGCGGGTACGGCCACCGTGGAGGCCTCCACAATGTCGGCTTCCGGCATCGCCGATACGGCCATCGGTACGGCTACCGCAGAGGCAGCCACACTGTGGTGGCACCCGTTCCGGGCACGACAGGAAGGGGCCGTGACTTAGCAATCTCACGGGGGCCAACCGGTGCTTCGACCATCCAGACGGACTCGGCTGCAGCAGGCAATGCGGGCCAGCCCTCGCGCAGGATGCCGCAGGGAAGCGGCGGCGGGCACTGATCGTGGATTTGCGCGGATGTAAAAATCCGGAGCGGCCACGTGTTTGCGCAACAACCATGCGGATAGCGCCCGGGACAACTCATGTGGAGCAAGCCTATAGTCATGACTTGCGAGTCTGTAAGCAGGCCGCAAATTTGATCTGGGACACAGTGCCCATGTTAATGCATCCCAGCAGATCGTTTGCCGCAGCTTATACGCTTTAGAACAGGGAACGGCATCTGACCTGAACCGGTTACAAATCCGTTGATTTGTCATAATGTCCGCGGCTTTACTTTCACATCCGCGGCAGTGCTCGACGAGGTATGAAGTTGCCGAAAACGACTGCAACCAAGAGCTGAGACAGATGAAAACACAGATGAAGAACTTTGCCTTTGCCTCAACAGCACTTCTCGTCGCTTTGGCGTTCGCTCCGACTGATGCTGATGCATGCGRCTTCCACGGTGTTGGCTTCCGGCACAGTGGGTACGGCCACCGGTTCAGCTATCGCGGCCGATTCCACAAAGTTGGCTTCCGGCACCATGGTTACGGCTACGGTCACCAGTCCGGTTACGGCAGCGGCCTGCGCGGTGTTGGCTTCCGCAACAATGGCTACGGCAACCGGTTCGGCTACGGTTATCACTCCGGTGCAGACGCAGGTCTTGGGCTGCTTACCAGCGCGGCAACCGGCTCCGGCTTGTCGGACGGCTACGGCTATACGCCGGTCAGCTATGGCGGTTATGGCGGCTACGGTGCGGGCACCGCCTCCTCATCGGCGCCGAACGTGGCGGGATACGGAATGGGACCGACCGGGCAGCCGAGCGGGGTCAAGTAGCGCTCGGAACGGCTGCCATACGCGGCGAGCGCGACGGTCTGGGTCCCTGCCCTTCCAGGGCGGTCAATGCCATGGCCGCGCACGGCCTAATGTGCGCGTCGGAGCAGCGCGCCATCACGTTCAAGGACATCCAATGCTTCCAACCTGGCATACACGTAGCCTGCCCACCGTCCTTAAGACCTTCGGCTCTCTCGGCCTGATGGTCTTCATCATGAGTAGCACAGCGCAGGCGCAATCRGTCAACAGCCGCATTGACCAGCCAACGCCTGGTACTCTCCCGTCGGGTATCGACACCACCAAGCGTGCGGGGTTGTCTGCCCATGATCCAACCGAGAATGTTGCGCCACCCGCCGCCATCTCGTCGTCGGTGAACGTCATGGAGGGCGGCAACAAGGGCGCCGACACGGGACGGCCCAAGAAAGATCGCGTCGATCCTCTTAAGCACCTTCCGCCCGAGGACAGGCGCTGACCATTCAGAGCCCCAGTTCTTCGCCCTTTGACATGCCGCGAACAGCCTCCGAGGTAGGCTGCGGATCCAGGCTTGACTGGAGAGAGAACCATGACTTCTCCTCGCAACCAGCTTCCGTTCTCACTTCCTGCGGCGGACTGGGCGGAGCTTGAGCCGTTGCCGGAGCACCTGCCTGTGCGGCCGCGGCAGGTGCTGAAGGAGCCCTGCTCGAACATCGCGTACATCCACTTCATCGAGCACGGGCTTGCAGCCTTGCAGGCGCGGACGCACAGCGATGGTGCCCACGGTTTTGGGAAACTCTGCCGGTTCGGCATGTCCGACTTGCTGCTCGTGCTTGGGACTATTTGCTCGTCCCCTCTCCCATCTGCACGTCGCTGCGACGCAGCGTCAGAGCCACATGCTCCGCGCTCGTCTTCGGGCCTCGCCGGCTACCCAGCTTTTCCGGTTGAGCGTTTGAGTCAGCCTTATCCAAAACCAGCCGGTCAGGCCATCCCCGATCGGGCAATCTCCTGCAGGTTGATGTCGGGGTTTTCCCGACAGAGTTGCCGGTATTCCCGACTGGTTTCCGAGCAACCCACACCAATTATCTGTATCGCTTGGAGATCACGGCTGCATCAATTTCAAAAATCGTTGTCCGTCTCACCGTAATTCCGCGACACAGGCGGCGTAATCAAGAGAGAATATTATGTCGGATCAGAAGCTTGCTGCTACCGCCTGCGCTTTCGGTCTGAATTTCGGCCTGATGACGGTGCCGCTGCTTGCTGCCGGTATCTCTGGCTGGGATACAAACACGGACAAGAAGCTCGACAAGGCAGAGTTCAACACGGGCGTGGACCGCGTTGGCGTATTCAAAAAGTGGGATGCCAACGCCGACGGGAAGCTATCTCCGAGTGAGTTAAAGACGGGTGTTTCAAAGCATGGACAGGCGTTTGACACCAGGTTTGGCAATGATGCGTTCAACAAATTGGGCACTGAAAACGACAGTTATCTCTCTAGTTCAGAGTTCAATGATAGGATTTATCCGTTTTAAGATAGGAATCGCAATAAGATGATCGAGGAACCTAAATTAAACGATGTCGGGGATGACATGGGCGATGGAGGCCTCTTCGACGTCTGAGGCTCGCGTGGCGGGGTTTTGTGCCCCGCTGCACCCACTTTCGATGAATGCCCGTCGCGGCACCGGTCATCAAACCTTGTACCAATCCAAATCGTTGGTTGGTGTGCGTGCGTGCAAATACGCGTGGCAATTTCTATTGAGGAGGAAATCCATGATCCTGAAAAGCATCATCGTTGGCTCTCTAGCTCTTCCCTTAGCGCTTGCTGCCTCGCAGGCGTTCGCAGGTCCCTGCTCACAGGACGTCGCCCTGCTCGTTAAGCAGATGCAGCAGATGGGGGTCGACCCGGCCGCCATGGCGTCGGCCAACAACGACGGAGGCGGCGCTAATACAGGGATGATGCCGCCCGGTGTCTCAGCGGCCAAAGGTGTAACAACCCTGCCCGCAAAGTCTGCTGCCGGGCAGGCCACCGGACCTTCAGCGGGGAACCAGAAGGTGGATCCGGCAGCGATCGCGGCACTGGACGATGCCCGTAAGGCAGACCTCCAGGGTGACGCCCAGAAGTGCAAGAGCGCGGTTGAGACTGTGCGCAAGCACCTGAAGAGCTGATAGCTGCCGCTCTGCGGAGCTGCCAATGCGCGAACGAGGCGTCACACAGGTAGCGCCTCGTCTCTCCAAAGACGATGCCTGCGCACGCGGGTCGGATCCATGTTCCTGAGGGAGAACAGTCATGCTCAGAGATCTCACGACAGCAGCATCTGCCGTTGTTCTCTGCCTTGTCCTCGCGTCCGGCGCTGCCTTGGCGCAATCCAGCCAAGCGCCCGCTCCTTCGGGCTCGCAGGGGGCCGGCTCCCAGGGAGCAAGTTCACAGGGGGCTGCCTCGTCTAATATCGACAAGCCACGTGGTATCCAGGCTGTGCAGAGCGCGACCGTTGCGCTGCGTTTCGTCAACGTAGAGCCCGCCGATACGCTCTCCTCGCGCCTCGTCGGCTCGAACGTGTACAACAACCAGAACGAGACAATCGGTGAGATCGAGGATCTTGTCATTGAGAACGGCAAGACGATCAAAGCAGTGGTGATTGGGATCGGGGGCTTCCTCGGCATGGGCGAGCGCTATGTCACCGTTGATCCGGCGACGCTCGTATTGCATCGCGAGAGCGACGGCAACATCCGCGTGATGGCAAGCACAAACAAAGAAAGCCTGAAGAACGCTCCCGCGTTCAACTACCATAAGAAGCGGTGAAGCCTCTCACGTGGAAGCTAAGGCATGGCGGACCCACCGGCGAGCCCGCTTCCGCGTTTGAGAACACGGCGGGCTGGGCTGTTGGCTGAAAATGGAGGGGGGCAGCAGATGAAGAACTTCGCGACGGGGGCTGCGCTGATTTTGTCAGCCGGCCTGTATGCAGGCTCCGGAATGGTCCCACCGGTCGCGGCCGCCCAGGACAGCTTATCCGCGGGTGTTTGCCAATACCTGCTCTCCTTCATGACGCCCCCCCAGCTCGGCAGGACGACACGCCAGTCACACTTGAAGAAGTGCGACGCTACACGCGCGAGGACGATCGGTATGCGTGCAAGTCAGCCATTCACGGCCTATTTGTAGAAGGCGTGCGCCTCCCGGCTCCACTAATAGTCGCGATCGGCATCAGGCCAAGTCCGGTCGTAGGAGTTCACTAGGAGCAGGGTTTTGATCCGCCAGGCGCCGCACTCAAACTCAGGTCAACGCCCCGCCGGGCTGGCAGACACAGACCGCCATCCCGGACTCGCTCCTCCGCGAGGTCTAGCTGAACCGCGGTAACGCAATGCAGGGCGCTAGCCAGAAGGATTAGCTGTACCGTTTCGCGGCGACTGTGGTCGACCCGCGGCCTCGCTCATGCTGTCTACCCGCTCCGCTCCACGGCCCAGTTTCGGATAGTTCTCCCATCGGAAGTCAGAACCGCCGGGCGTGGTCGCGATCCAGACCGATGTGGACGGGCGGCGCGCGGGCGCGGAGGCACAGGCCACCTTCTAAAGATCCGTTCACCCCGGTCGGAGTTGGCGGGACGGGGTTTACTCCACATGCCTCATAAAGTGCATCAACACCGTGCACGATCTTGCGCTATCAGTTGTACCCTGAATTCTGCGAGTGCTGCCTGTCACTCGCTATCCTCCAGTAACTGTTCTCCCTCATGGTTTTCATCGCTCTCCTCGTCCTCATTCCCGTTTCGGCGGCGCTCAACTACCTGGTGGATGCCTCGCCGCTCCTGGTTTTCGGCTCCAGCGCGCTCGCCATCGCCGTGCTGGCGGAATGGGTCCGGCGTGCCACTGATCAGCTCGCGGACCGGGTTGGTCCCGCCATCGGCGGCCTGCTGACGGTGAGCTTCGGCAGCATCGCCGAGCTCGTTCTGGCGCTGTTCGTGCTTGTGCGCGGCGAGGCCGCTGTCGTGCAGGCGCAGATCGCCGGCTCGATCATGGGGACCAGCTTGTTCGGGCTGGGCCTCGCCATCATCGTGGGCGGCGCGACTCGGGAGCGGCAGAAGTTCAGTGCAGAGCGGGCCGGCCTGCTATCGACCCTATTGATCCTCGTCGTCATCGCCCTGCTGCTGCCAGCCGTGTTCGACCTGAACGGGCAGATGTCCGGGCAGGGCACGACGTTGGGCATCACCGACGAGGAACTCAGCCTCGGCGTCTCGGTCGTGCTGCTGCTGCTGTACCTCGCCAACCTGGCCTTCACGCTCGTCACGCATCGCGACGTGTTCGCGAACGATAAGGGCAGCGCCGAGGCTGAATGGAGCCTGCCGTTCGCCTTGGCGGTCCTCGTCGGCGCGACGGTGGCGATCGCTTTCGAGTCCGAGATGCTCTCGGGCACCGTTACCGAGGCTGCTGGGAGCCTGCATCTCTCGCCGATGTTCCTCGGCGTCATCGTGCTGGCGTTAGTCGGCACGGCCGGCGACCTGTTCGCGGCATCCTGGTTCGCCCATGAGGACAGGATGGGGCTCGTACTCAGCATCTGCATCGGCTCGGCCGTGCAGGTAGCGCTGGTGCTGGCGCCACTGCTGGTGATCATCTCCTGGGCGATCGGCCAGCCGATGACGCTGGTGTTCTCGAACCCGCTGCACCTCTTCGCGATTGCGGGCACGGCCTTCATCGTCAACGCCATCGCCCGGGACGGCGAGACGACGTGGTTCGAAGGGCTCCTCCTGGTCGGGGTCTACGTCCTGTTTGGCCTAGCCTTCTTCTTCGCGAGCCCGACCTGACTCGAGGCTCACATGAAACCCGGGAGTGTCAAGCCGCCGCCGCATAGGTGTTTGGTCCCGGCATCTGATGGAGCGAGTTCGAGCTAGAGCGGGTCTCGACCGATCGGAAGCTGTGCTGCGCGGCTGGGGGCTGACCGGGCAAGGAGGAGGCGATGCCTACAACTTTGTCCGTTGAACTGCGCCAGCGCGTGGCGTCGACAGTCTCAGCTGGGGCGACCTGCCGGCAAGCCGCCGAGCACTTCGGCGTGAGTCGGGCCAGCGCCAGCCGCTGGTTGCAGCAGAAACAGCGCGTGGGCCACGTCGCGCCCAAGCCGCTGGGCGGCGACCAGCGCTCCCGCCACATCGAGGCTCATGTCGACCTCATCTGGCAGACCTACCAGGCTCGCCCGCAGATCCTCCTGCGCGAGTTGCGCGAGGCCATTCAGGAGCACGGGATCGCGGTCAGCACCAGTAGTCTGTCGCGCTTCTTCGCCCGCCACSGSATCACSCGCAAAAAGKGGCTCTSWACGCRKCTGAGCAGGAGCGCGAGGACGTGAGAGCGGCGCCAGGACAGTGCGCGAGCAGAACCAGCTATTGGCCTACTGCTTCGGACTTCCCACCGCGGACAAAGCATGAAAGAGGGGCGGGCGCCCCGTCCGAACGGGCGCGCAGGTAGGTATAGATGTCCGGCAAGTAGCACATGACGTTCCGGTTAACCCCGAACGCCGGCATGACCAGTTCCTGCGCGGCATTCACGTCCTTCTTGCCGCCGACCACGATGCCGGCGAAATGCGCGTAATCCATGCCCTTGAGGGCATCAACCAGCGAAGGGGCGTAGGTCGAGACCATGCCGTCCGGGCCGTGGCAGACTATGCAGTTGGCATTGTGCCGCAGGTAGCCGGACATTGTGTACCAGTCGACCTTCTTGCCGGCGTCTGTGACGTGATAGGTCGAATCCCCGTTCTTATGGGTGTACTGGCCATCTTGAACCTTGGCCGGCTGCATCGGCCCAATGCTTTTGAGATCCACAGGTGTGCCGTCCGTCTCATTCTTCTGCGCGGAAGAGGGGCACTCGGATTTGCCGCTAACGCGGCGCTACAACCCGATTGTCCCTCCGTGAGCCCAACAAGGGCACGTACAACACCTCTCATGGATGATCCTCCAACGTCGCCCGATCGCAATCAGCGGCGTCAACCGCTGGCTTCCAGATATGGGACCTCTCATGCAGGTCACGTTTTCGCGAAGCCCGAGCCCATGCAGCAGTTTGAGGGGCATGAGCAACGGGTGCACGTCACGAGCGCGGTGACGAGTGACTCGGCGCATTCTTCGGATGCGGGACATTGCGCTGCGTGAGTGATCCGCTCGCCGCATTGACAGAGTGAGGGCCAAATCGAACCAGCTTGATTGGGGCAACCGGTTCGCGGCTGACGTCCCGTTGGCGGCTGGTACGATTCCAACATGCGGGTCGTGGAGCGGACTGAGCCATTCGTAGCCTGTCTGCTGCCGGACAGGTCTGAGGAATGGGCAGAACCGGCTATTTGCCTTCCCCGTTGAAGCGATCAAAGGGAACTCAAAGCCCGCGATCATGACCGTGCCAGCCGTGTTGGCCGCTATGTTCACTGCAGGCTACATGCTGATCAAAAAGCTGGAGCAGCACGCCGAGCAAACGACTGGCGTGCTCGGTGTCGTCTTCGTTGTCCTTTCCGTGTTCGTCACCGCCGGCCTGATCGGGCGTTACCTCGATGAAACCACGCGCCCCGTCCCGCGGGTCACCACCAGGCAGACACAGGCCCTGCAGGTGTCGCCGCATCTGGGCAACCTCGGCTTGGAGGGGATCGATTGAACCCTCGGAAGGCTGCCGGGGCAATTGAAAGGCCAACCGAGGTGGTCCTCGTCGGTTTTGTCGAGGTGCTGATCGCGGACGGAGCGGGCGTGCACTACGTGCCCGATGAGTTCCTGGAGAGTCACGATGGGCAAGCATACTCTGCAGGCCGTCACCCGCTTTGCTCTTGTGACAGGCGACGCTACGCGGCTCGTTCGCTTCTATTGCGAAGTGTTGGGCTTTGCAGCGCACGGAGCAGACAAGCCGATCGACGATGGTGAGATGGCTCTGCTCGGTCTGTCTGGTCAAGGACAGCGGCAGGTGCTGAGCCTCGGGGATCAGGTCCTGTGGATTGACCAGTTCGAGCAGGCGGGCCGGCCCTACCCGCTGGACGGCGACGCCGCCTCGCTCTGGTTTCAGCATCTCGCCCTTGTCGTAGATGATGTGCACCTTGCCTATGGCCGCCTGCGCGACATCAGTCCCATCTCGTCCGGAGGGCCGCAGCTTCTACCAGCCTCCTCCGGGGGCGTGCAGGCGTTCAAGTTCCGCGATCCTGATGGACATCCACTCGAATTGCTGCAGTTTCCCGAGAGCAAGACCCCGAGTGCTTGGCGGGACCGGCACAGGCTAGCCGGGCAGATTGGACTCGGGATTGATCATTCGGCGATCAGCGTTGCGGACGAGGAGGCAAGTGCGGCCTTCTACCAAGCGCTGGGGCTGAGTGTCGGCGAGCGCAGCATGAACTATGGGCCGGCGCAGCAATGTTTGGACGGGCTGCCCGGTGTTGAGGTCGCAGTCATCCCGATGAAGCCACAGAGCGGAACGCCTCATCTCGAACTCCTCGGCTACCGAACCCCAAAGGGTCAAGGAGGCGCAGCGCTGCGAGCCAATGACGTCGCGGCGACACGCATCGTGTGGCACGGCCGGCAGACCCAATTGATCAGCGGCCCTGATGGCCACCTGCAGCAAGTTCAGACGTGAGGAGGCATTGCCGATGTCTCAAGATAGTTCTCTGCTTCCTGGACGGCTGTTACGCAGGGCTGGACCGCCCGAGATCATCGAGCCGTTCCAGGGTGTTCAGATCGATGATCCGCGCTTGGCCGAAGTGCTGTCCCCATCCGCCAAGCTGCTGCGCCTCTACGAAGGAACCTTACACGCCGAGGGCCCGGTCTGGCATCCGGCAGAGGAATGTCTCTATTGGTCCGATGTGCCGAACCGCCGGCTGCTGCAGTGGCACCCCGACGATGGCCGGGTCACGGTGGCAATCGACGGCACGTATTTCATGAACGGCAACGCGCTGGGTGCGGATGGTCGGCTGGTTCATTGCGAGCATGGCCGCCGCTGTATCAGTCGCTCCACCACCGACGGCGCGGTCGAGCCGATCGTCACCCATTTCGAGGGCAAGCGGCTCAACGCGCCGAACGACATCACGGTAGCCGCCGACGGTGCAATCTGGTTCACCGACCCGACGTTCGGGCTCCTGATGCCCAATCAGGGCAGCCTTGCCGAACCTGAGCTCGACCACCGTAGCGTTTACAGGTTCGATCCGGCCAAGCAGGAGCTGCGCCGTATGGCCGACTTCGAGCAGCCCAATGGCCTGTTTTTCTCTGCCGATGGACGGACGCTTTATGTGTCCGATACGGCGCTCTCACTCAACGAAATACCTGGGCCACAGACCGGCCGCACGCACGAGATTCAGGCCTTCGACGTCGCCGCAGACGGAACCTTGTCGGGACGACGTTTCTTTTGCCACACCGACCACGGGTATCCGGACGGGTTTGCCGTTGATTCGCGCGGCTGGGTATGGACCACAGCCGCGGACGGCATCCACATCATCGCGCCGGACCGTACCCCGCTTGGCTACATCCCAGCACCGGCCGTCTGCTCCAACTGCGCATTTGGCGGCTCCGGGATGACCCGGCTGTTTATTGCAGCCACCAAGTATCTCTTCGCAATCGACTTGATCGCATAGCGGGTTGATGCCTGCGCTGCGGAAGTATGCACGGCTTCCCTGAGCGCATTCTGCACTGATACTGCATTCTGTGCGACCTGTGGCCTCAATCCGTCTAAGCCCCCGAACTGCTGCTTCGGCCGGCGAGGCATGCAGCGGATGTTCGTCGCGGCGCGACCCTCTCTCCTCAGCTCTCGACCTGATCGCTTGAGTGCTGGTGTTTCGGCCGGCTACTTGAATCGACCGGGCTTGTTGACCGTCGGCTCAACATCGAGCCCGGTGACGATCATCGTGCAGAGGACTTCGCCGACAGTGCCCGAAAGGTGGCCCTTGCGCCCGTTACGAGGCTTCGTGCCCTGATCCTCCCCGAACATCAGCTCGCCCGGCCCCATCTCAACGCGAGTGCCATCCATGGTCTCGACGAACCAGCGTCCGGTCAGAACGGCGATCCACTGAGGCTTAGGATTCTCGTGCCAGTCGCCGACCCAACCGACCGGGAGTACTGTGAAGGTCACGCCAGCCTTCGACGGGTCCATCTTGTCGTTCCACTGCGGTGCGACCTCGGGGTTCACACCCTTGAACTCGAACGCCGAGAGCTCGAAGCGTTTCTGCCGGCTAACGCCCTCTGCATCGGTGTAGACGTGCCAGTAGGGCATGCGGGGAGGCTGCTGATCGGACATGCGGTCGGTATTCCTCAGGGGTTGCCGGAGATGGGGTTAGGGGTATCGGAGCGCGGGTGCTCAATCACCCGCGAGGCTGGCGCGTAGGAGCCAGCAATCACCACGAGCAGCAATCCGCCTACCAGGCCGAAATTCTTGAAGAAATCCCAGAAGTGCGAGCGGCCCTCGCCGTTCTTCGACCAGAAATCTGGAAACTCCCACCAGCGGTGGTACAGCAACGCGGTGACCACGCAGAAGCCCGCGAGCACGAAGGCGGCGGCCCGATCATGCCAGCCGCACACAATCATCACCGGCGTCACCGCCTCGACAAGGATGCCGGCGACGAGGAGTACGGCTGGACTGGGCAGCGGACCGGATGAGGCCTGCTTCATCGCCTCACCCCAATGTACCACCTTGTCCAGCGCACTCAGTGGAAACATGCACACGAGGCAAATCTTGGCCACGAGCGGCACCGCTGCAAGGTTGAGCCATGTCATCGGCCGAGCATCCAGGATCCGACGCGTCCGGGACGAGATAGAGCGTGATCCATTGGGGACCGATGATCCTGCCGTGAGATTCCTGTCCGCCAACGTACCGCCTCTGACTCGGTTTCCGGCGCTCGAATCGATGAACCCGCTACTTGAAGTGCCGGAACGCTGGCCGGAGCCCTACTTTGGCCGCGCGACTGTGAGTGCCTCAAAGCGGACCGCGGCATGCCAGGAGATCACTACGACGTCATCGTGATCGGCTCAGGTCCGGGCGGCGGCTCGCTGACGAGCCGGCTCGCCAGAACCGGCAAGCGCATCCTGCTCCTGGAGCGCGGAGATTATCTGCCCCGCTCTCGGGATAACTGGAGCGCCAAAGCCGTGTTCGTGGACGGCAAGTATCAAGCTCACGAGACCTGGTACGGCGGCGACGGCCGCCCGTTTAATCCAGCCCTGCACTACTACGTCGGTGGCAATTCGAAGGTCTACGGCGCGGCGCTGTTCCGCCTGCGCGAGCGAGACTTTGGAGAGGTGCGCCACGTCGACGGTATCTCGCCGGCTTGGCCGGTGTCCTACGCAGAGTTCGAGCCGTACTACGCTCAGGCCGAGGCGCTGTTTGCCGTGCACGGCCACCGCGGCGAGGACCCCACCGAGCCTTGGTCGAGCGGTCCCTACGATCACCCGGCGGTGAGCCATGCGCCGCGTATTCAAAAGCTTTCTGATGATTGGGCGAAGGTCGGGCTGCACCCGTTCCACCTGCCACTTGGGATCAAGCTCGACGAACGCGACGGACGTCCCACCCCGACCTCGATCTGCATCCGCTGTGACACCTTTGACGGGTTCCCCTGCCTGCTCAACGGCAAGGCCGACGCCCAGGTGATGACCGTCGACCCGACCCTGGCTCGGCACAACAACGTCACGCTTTTCGTCAACGCCTATGTCTCGAAGCTGGAGACCGACCCATCGGGCAAGACAGTGACGGGCGTACGGGCCACGCGCGAGGGCCGCGAGGAGCGCTACTCAGCCGACATCGTCGTGGTCGCCTGCGGTGCACTATCCTCGGCGCTGCTCCTCCTGCGCTCGGCCAACGCCGCGCACCCGAACGGGCTCGCCAACGGCTCGGATCAAGTCGGACGCAACTACATGCGCCACAACATGTCGGTGCTGATGGGGCTCTCGAAGGAGGTCAATGACACCATCTTCCAGAAGACACTCGCGGTCTCCGACTTCTACTTCGAGTCGCCGGATTGGGAGTTCCCGATGGGTTTGATCCAGATGTGCGCCAAGACGCACCCGGACCAGATCCGCGGCGAGGAGTTACCGGAATGGACCGGCTTCCTGCCCGACGCGCCGTTCGACATGATGGCGCGCCACTCCATGGACTTTTGGTTGCAAAGCGAGGATCTGCCCCATCCCGACAACCGCGTCATCATCGACCGCGACGGGCGCGTGATCCTCGACATCGCACAGAGTAACCGTGAGGCGCACGAGCGGCTGCGCCTCAAGCTTGAGGAGTTGCTCGCCCCAGGCGGGCTCTACAGCTACGTGTTCGAGCGCTCGCTCTACCTCGGCAAGAATATTCCGCTCTCGGGCACCGCCCACCAGGCCGGCACCCTGCGCTTCGGCACCGACCCGAAATCGAGCGTGCTCGACCTCCGGTGCAAGGCGCACGAACTCGACAACCTCTACGTCACCGACGCGAGCTTCTTTCCTTCGATCGGCGCGGTGAACCCGACGCTGACCATCATCGCCAATGCTTTGCGGGTCGCCGACCACGTCGAGCGCCGCCTCGGCTGAGGACATGCCCCCGCCTCACGCACTCGCCCTTCTCGCCTAACCCGGTTTCTGCAGGATCCGATGCGCGCTGCGACAGTCGCCGGCAAAAGGAGAGGCCCGTGAGCAAACGGATCGAGGATTACGCCCTGATCGGCGACGGAGAGACTGCTGCACTCGTCGGCCGCGACGGGTCGGTTGATTGGTTGTGCTGGCCCCGCTTCGACTCCGACGCGTGCCTGGCAGCTCTGCTCGGCACGGACGAGCATGGCTGCTGGAAGCTGGCCCCCACCAAGCCGGCGCGGGTCGAGCGCCGCTATCAGCGCGACACCCTCGTGCTGGAGAGCGACTTCCACACGGATGACGGCGCTGTGCGCGTAACGGACTTCATGCCCGTCCGGGACGGTCCCCCCGTTCTGGTGCGGATCGTCACCGGCCTGCACGGGAGGGTGCAGGTTCGGACCACCCTCAACCTGCGCTTCGACTACGGCTCGCTTTCCCCCTGGGTTGAGCGGCACGGCCGGTGCGCGCTGGCCCGCACCGGCCCGGACCTTGTCATCCTGCACGCGCCCGTGGACCTCGGTGGAGGCGAGCAGATTACCGAGGCTGAGTTCGAGGTGGGCGACGGCGACGAGTTGCCGTTCGTGTTGATGTACGGTGCTTCCGCCGAGCCCGCGCCGGCTCCGATCGACGCGAAGGCCGCGCTCGCCAAAACCCAGGTCTACTGGCGCGACTGGGTCGGCCAGTTCGAAAAGCCGACGCCTTGGCCAGAAGCGGTGCGCCGCTCGCTGATCACGCTGAAGGCGCTGATCTATCGTCCGACCGGCGGCATCGTCGCGGCACCGACAACCTCGCTGCCGGAGGCACCTGCCGGTGAGATGAACTGGGACTACCGCTACGCTTGGCTCCGCGACTCAACCTTCACGCTCGCGGCGCTGCTCAATGCCGGGTTCAAGGCGGAGGCGGTGGCCTGGCGCGATTGGCTGTTGCGTGCTGTCGCGGGTGATCCGGACAAGATGCGGATCATGTACCGCATCGACGGAGGACGCCGGCTGGAGGAATGGACCGTTCCTTGGCTGCCCGGGTATCGCTGGTCCACACCCGTGCGCATCGGCAACGCCGCGGCGGCCCAGCGCCAGCTCGACATTTTCGGCGAGCTCATCGACTCAATTCATCTGGCCGCCAAAGCTGGGGTGGAGCGCTCAAACCAGGAGCTGATCCTCGAACAGGCGGTCATGCGCCACGTCGAGTCTGTGTGGCGGGAGCCCGATCAGGGCTTGTGGGAAGCGCGCGGCAAACCACGCCACTACGTGTACTCGAAAGTGATGTGCTGGGTGGCGATCGACCGCTTCCTCGACGGGCGGAGCAAACTAGCCGATGCCGATCAGACGATGCTGTCGCGCATGTCGGATTTGCGCGACTGCATGCACGCGGAGATCTGCCGGGAAGGTTACGATCCTGGCCTGGGCACCTTCGTGGACTACTATGGCGGTCAGGAGCTCGATGCCAGCTTGCTGCTGCTGCCGCTCGTCGGCTTCCTTCCGGCTGACGATGAGCGGATCGCCCGCACCATCGCGGCAATCGAGCGGGATCTCGTCGAGGATGGGCTGGTGAGGCGCCACAGAGTCCGCGGGCCGAACCCGGAAGGAGCCTTCCTGGCCTGCAGCTGTTGGCTTGCCGATTGCCAAGCCATGCAAAGGCGGCGTGAGGCAGCGCACGAGACCTTCGAGCGGCTACTTGCAGTCCGGAACGATCTTGGGCTCTTGGCTGAGGAATACAACGTTCCGGGTCGCCATCTCTCGGGCAACTTCCCGCAGGCGCTCAGTCATCTCGCGCTGATCCAAACAGCACTTCACCTGTCCGGGTCGGTTCTGAAGCGCGGCGTCTCTTAGCTCAATGGATCGTCAGCTGGAGCCGGAGTGCTTTGCGGCTGGCTGGCAGATCAGAAGGCTGCCGACGAAAGCGGTTGTCAACCGCTGAACTGACGGTTCGGCACGGAGCGCGCGGGCATGCTTCTGCTGGCCGTCAGCCACGATAGGGAGACCGCCGGGCTTGTGCCGAGCGACACGGAGCAGGTGATGGTCGGGCAGCAAACGCAGCAGGATCATGCCTTGATCTGCAAGTCCGTGCCCACCGCCGGCAGATGACCGTCGTCACGCTGTTTGATCCAACAAATTCGGCGATGAACCCAAGGCGGCCGGTCACTCGGCTGATGGCCTTTGGTTGCTCAGGATCGTCTCGATGGTAAAGAGGTCGTAGTTTTCCATCAGCCTTTGCGTCAGGCTTTCGGTCCACGTCGCCCCCGAGCGGCAGCCCCACGATGGCAGAGAGGGTGTCAGCTCGCATGATCCCACGAGGGCGTGGACTGCTGAAAGTCTGGGACCAAGCTGGTCTGGAGCGCATAGCGTGCGGGTGCCACCGCAGCATCTGCACCGAGGATGGCCCCTGACCATGTCGCGAGGTCCAGGAAGCGTACAACAACACGCTCTTTGCGCCACAACCACGAGACACCAGTTCCCGTCTGGCGAGTACACCTCGGATCCGTGGCCACCAATGCGGCCCTTCACGCTCTTGTCGTTGCTCGCCTGCCTCGCAGCAGGTCGGCCCGACCCAAGAAGCGGGCCGACGTATGGAGTGTGTCGCGGGCCCGGAGGCGGGGTACGTCTTGAATTAGCAGGTAGCCGGAGGCGTGTGTGAACATGCCGGCTCGATCAGTCGAACCTGTGCGAAATCGTATCTTGGCCGCCTTCCGGCGTGCTCTCGGTGCGTTCCTGGCCCTGCCACTCGCAACCGTGGCGGGCTTCATTGCGCTGAACGCACTCGTCTACCTCGCCGACCGGGTTTGGTCTGCCGGGGCGCCAGCGGGGCTGGATTGGCTCGCCGAACTCCTTGGCGACCGTCAAGCCCTTGGCAGCCTCCTGGCGACGCTCGCGTCGGGCGTAATCACGATCACGTCAATTACTTTCTCCCTGCTGCTAATCGCCGTCCAGCAGGGCTCCGCGGCGCTTACTGCCCAGGTCACTGACCAGTTCATGATGCGCCGGGCTAATCAGTTCTACTTCGGGTACTTCGTCGGCCTCTCGGTTTTTGTTCTGCTGACGCTGCTCACCAACAGCCAGTTCCACCGGCCCGTATTCGGAACAGCGCTCTCGCTGGTGATGACAACCGCCGCCCTCTGCATGATCGTGGTCATGATTTACAACACCATCGACCAGATGCGTCCAGCGCAAATCGTACATTTTATTCACCAATACGTTCTGCGTGCCCGTGCGTACGATGAGCGACTCCTCGGTCGCACGCGCCGAAAGCCGCGACCCCATTGGCTTTTGGCTCTGACCATCCGCTCGCCGGAGACCGGACACATCTCAGTGATCAATATCGACCAGGTCCAAGTAGCCGTCGCGGCATGCCCCTCCGGAACCGCAGAGCTCGAGCTGCTCGCCTCACCGGGCAGCCAGGTCGCAGTCGGCGATCCACTATTTGCGTTGCGTGTCGATCCACACGTCGTGCTCGGCCCACAGGATCGCCAGCAGATCGCTGAAGCTGCGGTGAAAGCCGTCACATTCGACGACGAGCGCGACCTTAGGCGTGACGCGAGCTACGGGCTCTACCAACTCGCGACCATCGCATGGTCATCGACGTCGACGGCCAAGTCCAACCCTCATCCCGGGCAAGCGGTCGTGCACGCACTGCGCGACATCATCTCGCGCTGGAGCCCCGCCGAGGTCGAGCCGCCGGAGGATCCAGACTCGCCCCTGGTCTATGCCGACCGAACGCCCGGCGAGGCGACGGATGCGCTGGAGACAATTATTGTCGCGGCTTCCGAATCGATGCAGGCTCAGACACTATCGGTCGCCCTGCGCACCCTCGCGATCCTCCTCGACCACGTTTCGCAGCCCGCCGCCGAGCGGCTCGCCGACGTGGCCAACCGAGCCATTTCCAGCTTGGGCGAACATGTCCTGACGCGTCAGCTCGCGGAGACGCTAGACGAGCTTGCCCGTTCCCTTGATCAGCGTGGTTTCGCGAGCGTTGGCAACGCCGTCGCGGAGGCCACCGTCGAGCTGCGCAGTACCCTTGGCATTCTGAACTCGCGCTCGACCCGTGCGCCGGGAGTGGACAGGTCCTAGGAGCCCGTCCGAGTAACGAGTTCACGAGGTGGGATGAGCGTCGAAGTCTGGGCAGACGTGTGCGTCGGCTTTGGGCTCAGTGCCCGGCCTTCGCCAATTTGAGGAGGTTGTGGGCGGTGCAGATCAGCGCCCATTCGCCCCGGACCTGATCGAGGCCGCGGAGTAAGAACTGTCGGAAGCCCCGGGCCTGCTTGATCTGCCCGAATACCGGCTCGACGACCTGCTTCCGGAGGCGATAGCATAGCGGC
>NZ_JBFULT010000011.1:0-40191 GCF_054049755.1 Bradyrhizobium sp. P5_C11_2 | reverse complement strand
CGCCGGTCTTGGTTTCGCCGGCGTACGCCGGTCTTGGTTTCGCCGGCGTACGCCGGTCTTGGCGGATCAGCCGAGATCGGCAGCCGCGATCCAGAACACCTCGCCCTCGGACTCCTCGGTGTCGAGCCAGAGCAGCGGCAGCTCCGGAAAGGCCTCGTCGAGCAATTCGCGGCCGCGGCCGATCTCGCAGATCAGCCCGCCGTCCGGCGTGAGATGGTCGGGCGCATCGCGCAGGATGCGGCGGACCACATCGAGGCCGTCGGCGCCGCCGTCGAAGGCGAGTTTTGGTTCYGCGCGGCACTCCGGCGGCAGCGCTTCCATGCCGTCCGCATCGACGTATGGCGGATTGGTGATGATCAGGTCATAGCGCGCGTCGCCGAGCGGCGCGAACAGGTCGCCGCGATGGAGGCTGATCCGCTCATCGAGCCCGTGCTCTCCGACATTGCGTGCGGCCACTTCAAGCGCGCCCTTGGAGACGTCGACGGCGTCGACCTCGGCATTCGGGAAATGATGCGCGGCGAGGATGGCGAGGCATCCCGAGCCCGTGCAGAGATCGAGCACACGCTCGACGGCCAAGGGATCGTCGATCAGCGAGCCGGCCTCGCCGTCGCCGCCGAAATGCGAAGCCATGAGCTCGCCGATGAAGGAGCGCGGAACGATGACGCGCTCGTCGACGTAGAAGGGCAGGCCGCGCATGTAGATCTTGTTGACGAGATAGGCGGCCGGCTTGCGCGTGGTGACGCGCTTGTGGATGAGATCGAGGATGGTCTTGCCTTCCGTGGCCGTGACGCAGGCGTGGGCGAAGATCTCGAACTGGTCGGGATGCAGATGCAGGGCTTCGCAGACCAGGAAGACGGCTTCCGCGACCGGGTCGGTCGTGCCATGGGCAAAGGCGAGCTTTGCTTCGACGAAGCGGCTGACCGCGTAGCGGACAAAATCGATCAGCGTGAGAAGCTCGCCGCGGCCCACCTTCGCAAGCTTTGGCGCGGCGCGGCCGCGCGTGGTCTTTCTCGTCGCTCTTGCCATCAGGATTTGACCCAGCGTGCGGCGGCCTCGTCGTCATGCGCCTGGGCCTCGACCCAGCCGGTGCCGGTGGCGCTCTCTTCCTTCTTCCAGAACGGCGCGCTGGTCTTGAGGTAATCCATCAGGAACTCGGCTGCCTCGAATGCCGCCTGGCGGTGTTGCGAGGCGGTCAGCACCAGCACGATGTTCTGGCCGGGCATGAACCGGCCGACGCGGTGGATGACCGTGACGCCGTTGAGCGGCCAGCGCGAAATGGCCTCGTCGACATGGCGCTTGATCTCTTCCTCGGCCATGCCCGGATAATGTTCGAGCGTCAGCGCCGCGATCTTCGCGCTGTCCTCGTCGCCGCGGCAGATGCCGGAGAAGCTCACGACCGCGCCGATGTCGGTGCGGCCCCTGGTCAGGCCCGCGATTTCGCGCGCGATGTCGAAATCGTCCTCCTGGATGCGGATGGTGACGGGGCCGCTCATGGGTCTAGCCGCCGGTCATCGGCGGGAAGAACGCGATCTCGCGGGCGCCCGCGATCGCGGCGTCCGGCCTGACATGGGCGTGGTCGATCGCGGCGCGGATCACCTTCGGCTTCTCGAACGCATAGGCATAGGCCTCGCTTTGGCCGGACAGCCAGGCGATCAGCTCCTCGACGGTGCGCACCGTCGCCGGCGGCTCGACGGTCTCCTCGGCCTTGCCGACGCGCTCGCGCACCCAGGCGAAATATTTCAGCTTCATCCCTCATCCTCCTTGATGAGGTGATGGATGCCGGCGCGGAAGTAATCGTAGCCGGTGTACATGGTGAGGATTGCCGAGGCCCAGAGCAGCGCCAGTCCGATCATCGAGACCACGGGCACCACCTCGTCGCCGGCCGGGCCGGCCAGCAGGAAGCCGATGGCGATGAGCTGAACGGTCGTCTTCCACTTCGCAAGCTTTGTTACGGGCACGCTCACCCGCAGCGCGGCGAGATATTCGCGCAGACCCGAGACCAGGATCTCGCGGCACAGGATCACGATGGCGGCCCACAGCGACCAGCCGTGGATGATGCCGTCGGCGGCCAGCATCAGCAGGCAGGAGGCGACCAGCAGCTTGTCGGCGATCGGATCGAGCATCCGGCCGAATGCCGATTGCTGATTCCAGATCCGCGCGTAATAGCCGTCGAGGTAGTCGGTGACCGCAGCCGCGATGAAGATGGCGACCGCGACCCAGCGCAGCCACAGCGGGCCGTCCATGATCGACTGCGCATAGATGCACCCGACCACGACCGGGATCGCGGCGATCCGGCCGTAGGTCAGGATGTTCGGGAGGGACATCGCGCGGCTGGTCGTCCCTCGTGTGGTGGCGATGTTCATCCGTCCTACCAATACCGCTGCTGCCTGAAGGTCAACCGTCCCGCTCCCCAAATGAGGTGCAGGATACGACGACCATATGACCGCAGCCCCCCTTTAATTCATCCCGGCTGGGGATGGAAATACTCGAAAATCCTGCGGGCGCTTTCGGCGCTCACTCCCGGAACCTTGCCGAGATCGACGATCGAGGCCCGCTCGATCTCCTTCAGGGTTCCGAAATGATGCAGCAAGGCACGTTTGCGTGACGGGCCGATGCCCGGAATCTCCTGCAATCCGGCCTCGCGGATGTCCTTCTTGCGCAGCTTGYGGTGGGAGCCGATGACGAAGCGGTGGGCCTCGTCCCGCAGCCGCTGGATGAAGTAGAGCACGGGGTCGCGCGGCTCCRGCTTGATCGCCTCGCGCTCCGGCATGAACAGGGTCTCGCGGCCGGCATCCCGGTCCGGTCCCTTGGCCACCGACATCAGCGACACCTGGGTCAATCCGAGGCCAGCGAAGATCTCGCGGACGGCGTTGAGCTGGCCGCGGCCGCCGTCGATGATCACGAGGTCCGGCCATTGTGGGAAATCATCGTCCTTGGCCTTGGCCCCATTGTCCTCGGGCGGATTGATGAGGCGCTTGAAGCGGCGCTCCAGCACCTCGCGCATCATGGCGTAGTCGTCGCCYGGCGTGAGCCCTTCGGACTTGATGTTGAACTTGCGGTACTGGTTCTTCACGAAGCCATCGGGCCCGGCGACGATCATGGCGCCGACCGCGTTGGTGCCCTGGATGTGGCTGTTGTCGTAGACCTCGATGCGCTTCGGCGCATGCGGCAGGCTCAGCGTCGCGGCCATCGCCTCCAGCAGGCGGCCCTGGGTCGCGGTGTCCGCGAGCTTGCGGCCGAGCGCCTCGCGCGCATTGGTCAGGGCGTGGGTGACGAGTTCCTTCTTCTCCCCGCGCTTCGGAGCCGTGACCTCGATCTTGTGGCCGGCCTTGATCGACAGCGCGGTGGCGAGCAGCTCGCTTTCCTCGATCTCGTGCGAGAGCAGGATGACTTTCGGCGGCGGCTTGTCGTCATAGAACTGGGCGAGGAACGAGCCCAGCACTTCCTCCGGCGTATAGCTCTTCTCCGCGCGTGGAAAATAGGCGCGATTGCCCCAGTTCTGCCCGGTGCGGAAGAAGAACACCTCGACGCAGGAGAAGCCGCCCTCCTGGTGGATCGCGAACACGTCGGCTTCCTCCACCGTGCGCGGATTGATGCCCTGCTGCGACTGGATTGCCGAGAGCGCGGCGAGACGGTCGCGGTAGAGCGCCGCGCTCTCGAATTCGAGCTCGCCGGAGGCCTTCTCCATCTCGGCGGCCAGCTCCTGCTTCACCGCCTGGCTCTTGCCGGAGAGGAAGTCGGTCGCTTCGCGCACCAGCGTCGTATAGCCGGGGAAGTCGATCTCGCGGGTGCAGGGGCCGGCGCAGCGGCGGATCTGGTAGAGCAGGCAGGGCCGCGAGCGGCTCTCGAAGAAGGAATCGGTGCAGGAGCGGATCAGGAAGGCGCGCTGCAAGGCCGTGATGGTGCGGTTGACGGCGCCGGCGGAGGCGAACGGGCCGAAATAGCGCCCGGGGCGGGTCTGCGCGCCGCGGTGCTTCAGGATCTGCGGCGCCCAATGGTCGCCGGTGATCAGGATGTAGGGAAACGACTTGTCGTCGCGGAGCTGCACGTTGAAGCGCGGCCGGAGCTGCTTGATGAGGTTGGCCTCGAGCAGCAGCGCTTCGGTCTCGGTCGTGGTCGAGACGATTTCCACGGAGACCGTGGCGGCGATCATGCGCAGGATGCGCGCCGGCTGCGGCGCACTGAGGCGCGCGTAGTTGGACAGCCGCTTTTTGACGTTCTTGGCCTTGCCGACATAGAGCACGTCGTTGTTCGCATTGAGCATGCGATAGACGCCGGGCGAGGTGGGGGYGAGCCGGACCGCGCGCTCGATCGTCTCATGGCCGCTCGCCAGCGGGCCCTCGCCGACCGCGCCGCTCTCTTCCAGGATGTCCGGCAGCCGCCCATCGTCCTCGTCGTCACCGCCAGCCGTGGCGGGATCGAGGTCCGGCGGCGCCAGCCCCTCGGGCGGGGCGTCCGGTGCGGTCCGGTGCGGCGATTTACGTGCGCGTGCGTCGTCCGGATTGTCGGGGGAATCGTGAACCATGGGACGAATTTAGGCGCTGGGGGTGCCGATTTGAAGTTCCGGCCACGCTGCATGCACCGGATAGCGCACCCAGTTCCCGGTAACGCTTCCTTAAGTCTGTTAAGCGCGCGGTAACCGGACTTAACAGCCCTTTAACTTAAAACTCTCGATAAATCCTACGCGAAAAGTTCTTGGTTCCGTAACCATGCGGCACGCCTTGCGCGGCGGTGCAGGCATCGCACGGCTGCGGCAGTTGCGTTGGAGAGTGTGATGAAGAGGCTCATGGTGGGCGCGGCCGCGTTGGTTGCCGCCGGCTGGACGGCTTCGGCAGAGGCCGCCGATCTCAGCTACGGGCAGCGCGCGCCCTATACCGTCAATCAGCCGCTGAATGCCTATAGCTGGGCCGGCCCGTATCTCGGCGCCAACATCGGCTATGAATGGGGTTCGGTGAGCAACACGCCCGTGAAGCCCTCCGGCTTCGTCGGCGGCGTCCAGGCCGGCTACAATTTCCAGAACGGTCCGTGGGTGTTCGGCGTCGAAGGCGACATCCAGGCCGCCGGCGCCGACGACACCTTTGCGCCGTGGAAGTTCTCCAATCCCTGGTTCGGCACCCTGCGCGGCCGCGCCGGCTATGCCTTCAGCAACGTGCTGTTCTACGGCACCGCCGGTCTCGCCTTCGGCGAGCTGCGTGCGCAGACCTTCGGCTGGACGGAGTCGCACACCAGCGCCGGCTGGACCATCGGTGCCGGCGCGGAAGTCGGCTTCGCGCCGAACTGGAGCGCCAAGCTCGAATATCTCTACATCGATCTGTCGACGAGTCAGTTCGCGATTACAGGCGTGTCAAACGGCTATAGCGCCAGCGTTGTGCGCGCAGGCGTGAACTATCACTTCTGATAGCCAAAGAAGAAAAGACCGGACACCTTCAACCTCCCGGCCGCAAGCGGCCGGGATTTTTTTTAATCAGGTGCGCTAGGAGAGGATGACTAAATTGACCGCCTTCGGCCCCTTCCCCTTCTTGTCCGGTTCGACTTCAAATGTAATACGCTGTCCTTCGGCAAGGTCCTTCAGTCCCGCTCGCTCCACCGCAGTGATGTGAACGAAGACATCGCGACCGCCGTCGTCCGGCTTGATGAAGCCGTAGCCGCGCTCGCCGTTGAAGAACTTGACCGTTCCCGTCATGGCCATCGGGAAACTCCCCCTCATTGCTCCTCCGCCGCGACGCAGACGCGCGTCACGGCATGACCGGGCTTTACGAAGCCCGGGAGCTGGCCATCCTTGGGCAGACCATTCGGTCCGACCGGATCTTTCTTAGGGCCTTCACTCCGCCGCAACCATTCGCGGAAGCGGAACGTAAAGCCAGTCACGGAAACAGCATAATACGGTTCATCGCAGATTGACTACCGCTCCTGCATATTTTTCCCAAGAATGCCGGAGTGTTACGGCTTTGGGACTTCCAGCCTGAAGCGTGCTGGTCCGCCCTGGCCGAGCGGTACTTCCAGCTCGGGGAGGATCGTCTTCAGCTCGCCGTGCAGCGTGAAGGGCGGATTGACGATCAGGAGCCCGGTGGTGGCGAGCGGTGCGCCATCAACCTGCGGCGACACGCTGAATTCGAGCCGCAGGCATTTTCCAGGCGGTTTTGCTGCAGCTGCGGCGCGCGCCACCAGTTGCGCCAGTGCGTCGGTGGCGCGCCGGCTCTTGGCCGGATACCAGATTACATAGATACCGGTCGGCCATTTCGCGAAGGCTGTGGAGAAGGCCTCGCCCAGCCGTTCGAACTCGTCCTTCGCCTCGAAGGCCGGATCGATCAGCACGAGCCCGCGCCGCTCTTTCGGCGGCACGAAGGCCGGCAGCGCGACCCAGCCGTCGAGATCGACCACCCGGGCCTGTTCGTCGCGCCGCAGCACATTGATCAGCGCCTTGCGCGCCTTCGGCTCGAGCTCGCAGGCGACGAGGCGGTCCTGCGGCCGCATCAGGCCGCGCGCGATCAGCGGCGAGCCCGGATAGGCCTTGAGCTCGCCCTTCGGATTGAAGGCGCGGACGATGTCGAGATAAGGCTTGGTCAGCGCGACGGTCTCGTTCGACAGGCGCGCCTGCATCAGCCGCGCGATGCCCGTCAGCCATTCGCCGCCGCGCCGCGCCTCGTCGCTTTCGAGATCATAGAGGCCGGCGCCGGCATGGGTGTCGATGACGCGGAACGCGCCCGGCTTGTCCTGCAAATAGGTCAGGATGCGGGCCAGCACGATGTGCTTGATGACATCGGCGAAGCTGCCGGCATGGAAGGCGTGGCGGTAGTTCATGGCGCAGAGTTACGACATCGCGCGATGAAAGTAACTGCTGTCATTCCGGGGCGGTGTGTAGCACCGAACTATGGTGCGCAATTGCGCACCTGAGAATCTCGAGATTCCGGGTTCACGCTTCGCGTGCCCCGGAATGACGGAGCTGATTTAGCTACCCACCCCTGATCGGCGGCATCGTCACCTGATCGCGGCGGCAGGCGCGGCGGTCGGTCTCCTCGCAGGCGCGGAATTGCAAGTCCTTGCTGAGGCAGATGCGGACCTCGGAGAGCCGCGTCCGGTTGCAGGTGACCGAGACGGCGGCATTGCTCAAGCCCGGATTGGCCTTGATGAAGGCCTCCTCGACCTCGGCCGGCGCCACCGTCTTGGCCTGCGTCAGGTCAAGATATTCGGCCGGAATCTTGATTGCGGCACGGGCCTTCCGGATCGTCTCGAAATAGCTGCGGTCGGCGAGACCCGAGCAGGTGCCGTGCTTGTCCCATTCGTTGAAGATCAGGCCCGGCGCCGGCATCAGGTCGAGCATCGAGGAGACGATGCTGCGGTTCAGCCGCGGTGCCGGCCGCTGGCAATATTCGGGGAAGCCGTTCTCATATTGCGGCCACAGCCCGTGCACCACGAAGGCGAACGGCCGCCCGCCGCACTGGATCTGCGAGCGTCCGCCGCGTTCCGCCGCTTCTTCGCAGAAGGAGGGCGACCAGGACAGCGACAGAACGTAGAAATCGAACTCGCCCGGCGTGTTCTGCCGCTTGTCCTGCGCTCGCGCGCCGCCGGCGGCCGAGACCAGCCCGGCAGCGAGGGCGAGCGAGATCATCAGGCGGGAAAACCGACGCAATCTGGAATGAAACATGGCAAAGCCCCTCAACTAGACTGTGCAATCGAGCCTAGCAGGCGACAGGAACATTTCAAGAACAAAATTCGAGCGGCGCCGGTTCCGGACCAGCCGGCCGCGAATCAGGGCTTGTCGAAATTATTGCTTAGCGGCCCGGCAGGCCGGGTTGTAGGCCCAGTTGCGGTCGAGCCCGACCACGCACCATTCGACGCCCTGGCCGTAGCCGGCAAAGCCGCCGTCCTCGATGATCRAGAAGTGCACCTTGCGCATCTTGCCGTCATTGAGCATCGCTTCGCCGGTGCAGTAACGGCGCGGGATGTTATCGGACGCCCAGGGCCGGAACGCGGTCTCGTGAACGGCCGAGAAGCCTGTGATTTTCAACGAGGAATTCCAGAACGAGCTTTCCTTCTCCCAGAACTGGGTCGCGATCGTCGGCAGCGCCTTGTCGCAATCGGCGACATTGCCGTCATAGCGCGGCCCGCTGAGCCAGAAATTCAGCTCCAGCGGATTGGCGGCCCTCGCCTCATTGAGCGACAGCGCCCCGAGCATGAGGCCGAGCAAAGCGGCAAAGCGGAGCGATGTCAGGGACGAGAGGGCGCGCATGGGCAATCCAGACAGCATGATCTGAGAGGGACTGACGGTGCCGCGAAGGCCGGGGGAGGTCAAGTGCAGCGCGGCAACACTTGCCGACGAGTTGAGCGTGATGACGCGGCAGACGGCCCTTCCGTTCTTTCCACGGTCGCGCCGGCACCGTAAACTGGCGCCAACCAATTGGAGTGACGGGAATGCGAATCATTGCGGCCGCGGGCCTTGTTGTCGGCCTGGTTGTCTCGGGACTGCTGGCAAGCCAGTCGGCGCGTGCCGATCTCCTGCCGGTGCCGCCGTTCAAGGGCAACGACACCGGGGGCATCATCGCCTATTCGATGGCGACCCAGGTCGATGCGCGGCAGGTCGCGGTCGATCACTGCGCGCGGTACGGCAAGGTGGTCAAATTCCTCGCGGTGCAGGGCTACGAGGGCGGCTACATCTCATTTTCCTGCCGCTGGGTGCCCTATGGGGCCGCCGACCGGCCGATCCGCACGCTCTACTGAGGCGTTCTCCTGACGCCAGGATAAGGTCAAGTCATCTCAGCCGGGAGCCTCTCGCATGACGCGCAAGCTCGCTTTGCTCGGTTCAGCCGTTTGCCTCGTGTTGTCGGCAGGCAGCGCCTGCGCCGACGACCTTCCGGTGCGCAAGGCCGGCCTGTGGGAATTGAAGATGGTCAGGAGCGGCTCGGCGATGCCGGACATGACCATGCAGCACTGCACCGACGAGACCGTCGACAAGGAGATGAACAACAACGTCTCCCCGATGGCCAAGCAGATCTGCGCCAAGCAGGACATCAAGAAGACGGCGACCGGCTATGTCAGCGATTCCGAGTGCAACGTCGCCGGCATCAGCACGACCTCTCACGCGGAGATCGTGGGCGATTTYAATTCGGCCTACACGGTCAAGACCACCTCGCACGCGCAAGGCGGCCCCGTCGGCGCGGCAGGCCGCGATACCACCATGACGCTCGAAGCCAAATGGCTGGGCGCCTGCAAGCCCGACCAGAAGCCCGGCGACATCGTGATGCCCGGCGGCTTCAAGATGAACGTCCGCGACGTCGATAAGCTGAAGGCGCTGCTGCCGAAGTAGGTTGTCTTCCCCTCTCCCCTTGCGCTCGCCGCGAAGCGGCGAGACGGGTGAGGGGCATCTCACCGCGTGTGACACTCTTACTTCTGAATTCGTTGAAGCAACCCCTCATCCGGCGCCATAGCCGAAGCTTCGCTTCGGCGTTCTTAAGAACGGCGGCCGAAGGCCGCCTACGCCACCTTCTCCCGCAAGGGGAGAAGGAAGATCGCGGCTACACCGGTATCCGCACACTCGCCCTTAATCCGCCCATCGGGCTGTCGCCGAGCGTGATGTCGCCGCCATGCGAGCGGGCGATGTCGCGGGCGATGGCCAGCCCGAGACCCGTGCCGCCCTCGTCCTGGTTGCGGGCGTTGTCCAGCCGCAGGAACGGCTTGAACACCTCTTCGCGCAGATGGGCGGGAATGCCCGGCCCGTCGTCGTCGACGGTGACGGTCAAATATCGGTGATCGCGCTGGCCGGCGATGGCGATGGTCCTGCCGTAGCGCGCCGCGTTGGTGACGAGGTTGGCGAGGCAGCGCTTGAACGAGGCCGGCTTCACCGTGACCACGGGCAGGCCGTGGAACGCGACGGTCGCGGCGTGGCCATGGCGTTCGGCGTCGCTGCGCAGCTCTTCGAGCGCCTGCGCCATGTCGGTCGGCTGCGACTGCTCGCCGGAATCGCCGCGGGCAAAGGCGAGATAATCCTCGAGCATCATCGACATCTCGTCGACGTCCTTGCGCATGCCCTCCAATTCGGGATTGTCGCCGATCAGCGCCAGCTCGAGCTTGAAGCGGGTCAGGATGGTGCGCAGATCGTGGCTGACGCCGGCGAGCATCGCGGTGCGCTGCTCCATCGTGCGCTCGATGCGGGACTTCATCTCGAGGAAGGCGACCGCCGCGCGCCGCACCTCGCGCGCGCCCCTGGGGCGGAAGTTCGGCGCCTCGCGGCCCTTGCCGAAGCTTTCGGCGGCGTCCGCAAGGCGCAGGATCGGCTTGATCTGGTTGCGCAGGAACAGCACCGCGACGATCAGCAGGATCGAGGACGTGCCGACCATCCAGAACAGGAAGATCTCCGAGTTCGAGGCATAGGCGGCGCTGCGCTGCGCGAACACGCGCATCACGGCATCGTCGAGCTGGATGCGGATCTCGACGACGTTGGAGCGGCCGACCGTGTCGATCCAGAACGAGCGTCCGATCTGGCGGCCGAGCTGCACCGACAGCGTCTGGTCGAGCAGCGAGAAGAACGGCTTTGGTCCGGGCGGCGGCATGTCGCCGGCGGGCAGGAAATCCACCACGAGGCCGAGGCGCTGCTGGGCGATGCGACGGATCTGGTCGCGGTCCTTGTCCTGCGGATAGCCCTTGTAGACGTCGATCAGCGCGGCGATGTCCTGCACCACCGCGGCCGACAAGCGGCGCGTCACCGTGTTCCAGTGCCGCTCCATGAACACGAAGGCGACGACGGATTGCAGCACCACCATCGGCACGATCATGATCAGCAGCGCACGGGCATAGAGGCCGGTCGGCATCCAGCCCTTGAACGCGTTGCCCATCCAGCCATTGGCGGCTGAGACGCGGCCGGCGGCGCTTCGCAGCAGCGTCAGGCCGGTATCGATCGTGCTCATCGGTCGCGCTTCACTGCTCTGGATTTTATGGCGAGGCCACCAGCCGGTAGCCGATGCCGCGGACCGCCTGGAGGAACAGCGGATTGGCGGGGTCGGTCTCGATCTTGCGCCGCAGGCGATTGATCTGCACGTCGACGGCGCGCTCGTTGACGCTGCCATTGCCGGTCAGCGCGCTACGCGGCACGGTCTCGCCCGGCGTCTCCGAGAGGATCCGCAGCATCTCGCGCTCGCGGTCGGTGAGGTGAATGACTTCCTCGCCCTGGCGCAGTTCGCCGCGATCGAGATGGTAGATGTAAGGACCGAATGCGATCTTCTCCACAGTCGCAGCCTGCGGCGGCGGCGCGGCGCGCTTGAGGATGTTGTTGATGCGCAGCGCCAGCTCGCGCGGCTCGAACGGCTTTGCCACGTAATCGTCGGCGCCGATTTGCAGGCCCTCGATGCGGGCCTCGGCTTCGTGCCGCGCCGTCAGCATCACGATCGGCACCGATGAGGACGTCCGGATGAAGCGGGCGAGATCGAAGCCGGTCTCGCCGGGCATCATGACGTCGAGGATCAGCAGGTCGAAATGCAGCCCCAGCAGCTTCGAGCGCGCGTCGCCGGCGCTCGCGGCGGTGGTGACGCGATAGCCTTCGCTGGCGAGAAAGCGCGACAACAGATCGCGGATGCGGCGATCGTCGTCGACCAGCAGCAGATGCGGGGCGTCGTCGGCCGGCTGTGCGGGCGGGCGCGCGAGCGTGGCAGCGAGCGGCACGGTCACTCCTTTGCGTCTTGATTGACGGTGGCGAAGATCGTCTCCAGCACCTTGTCCGGATCCTCGCGGTCGATCATCGCGCGCAGGAAGCGCTTGACGGTCTCGGCATCCTGCGGCGCCATCTCGGCAAGCGCCTTGGTGATCCGCGTGGTCTGGAGGCCGGCGAGCTTCTGCACCAGTGCCTCGCCCTTGGGCGTGGCGTAGAGCAGGCGCTGGCGACGGTCGTTGTCGCCGGTCTTCTGCACGATGTAGCCCTCGTCCAGCAGCTGCTTGAGCACCCGGCCGAGCGATTGCTTGGTGATGCGCAGGACGTCGAGCAGATCGGCGACCTTGAGCCCGGGATAGCGGTAGACGAAGTGCATGACCCGGTGATGGGCCCGGCCGAAGCCGAAAGCCTCCAGCTCCTGGTCGGGGTCGCCGACGAAATCACGATAGGCGAAGAACAACAGCTCGATGATATCCCAGCGCAAATTGCCTCCGTCGCCTGCCGCCGGCCGTGGCTCGGCAGCGTCTTGAGGGGGAGTAGCGAAATTTATGTCAGGCATATTGACGTATCTTGGGTTCAATGTTACAAAACGATTAGCCGGCACGAAATTTTAGATCGTTTCGCGTCGGGTGGCATCGTCGAGGACGGCCGGGGAAAGCCGGACAGGCGGCGACGGCCGGATCAGGTCTACCGTGCGATTGTCGAGCGGCATTTCGGCAAAACATACTGGACTTCTGCCTTCCGCAAAAGCATGTCCTCCGCGGCATGCTGGCTACGGAAACCGGCCGTAACATGGCTGGCGGTGGTTCAGCCAGAAACCTAATCGAGCCAGCCGGGCCCGAAAGAGGGTAGGCCGGCGCCAGGACGGCGCCGCCACCGGCAGCGGGAGGCAAGGAAATGAGCATGAAATTCGAGATCCAGCCCGCATCCAATCCTACTCCAGAGAAGGACCGCGTGGCCAAGCTGGTGGACCCCGGCTTCGGGCGGGTCTTCACCGATCACATGGCGATCGTCCGCTACAACCAGGCCAAGGGCGGCTGGTACGAGGCGCGGATCGAGGCGCGCGCCAATTTCCAGCTCGATCCGGCCGGCGCCGTCCTGCACTATGCGCAGGAAATTTTTGAAGGCCTCAAGGCCTACAAGCGCGACGACGGCGGCGTGAACCTGTTCCGCCCCGACGCCAATGCGCGGCGCTTCAAGGACTCCGCCGACCGCATGGCGATGGCGCAGTTGCCTGAAGACGTCTTCATCGAGGCGGTCGAGCAGGTCGTGCGCATCGACCGCGCCTGGATGCCGGGCGGCGAGGGCAGCCTTTACCTGCGGCCCTTCATGATCGCGAGCGAGACCTTCCTCGGCGTGAAGCCGTCGTCCGAATACATCTTCGCGGTCATCGCCTCGCCGGTCGGCTCCTATTTCAAGGGCGGTCCTGCGCCGGTGTCGATCTGGGTGTCGGAGAACTACACGCGCGCCGCGATCGGCGGCACCGGCGCCGTCAAGTGCGGCGGCAATTACGCCGCGAGCCTGCGCGCGCAGGCCGAGGCGATCCAGCATGGCTGCGATCAGGTCGTGTTCCTCGACGCGGTCGAGCGCCGCTATATCGAGGAGCTCGGCGGCATGAACATCTTCTTCGTGTTCGAGGACGGCTCGCTGTCGACGCCGCCGCTCGGCACGATCCTGCCGGGCATCACCCGCGACTCGATCATTGCGCTCGCCCGCGATGCCGGCAAGACGGTGCGCGAGGAACCGTACTCGCTCGACCAATGGCGCAAGGATGCAGGCTCCGGCAAGCTGAAGGAGGCGTTTGCCTGCGGCACCGCCGCCGTGATCTCGCCGATCGGCAAGGTGCGCTCGGTGAGCGGCGATTTCGACATCAGCGGCGGCGCCGCCGGGCCCGTCGCCATGGGCCTGCGCAAGCAGCTCATCGACATCCAGTACGGCCGCACCAACGATCCGCACAGCTGGATCAAAAAGGTGTTTTGAGATCTCGTGTCCCGGACGCGGCGCAGCGCTTCTTCAGCGGTGCGCCGCAGAGCCGGGACCCATCTCGCCGCGGATGGACCCCGGATCGGCAGCGCACCACGCCGCAAGCGCGGCGCGTTGCGCAGCATCCGGGGAACGCCGGTTGGCAGACATGCCCATGAACGCCCCGCCGCGATCGCGCGACATAGTCCAAGACCTTGAGTACCTGGACATCAAAAGCATCCTGGACATCGCGATCATGGCATCCAAGCTCTCCCAGCCCCTGAAATGGGCCGTTCTCGCCGCAATCACCGGCATCACGGTCTTCGGCATCCTGACCGTCGGCCCCAAGCCCGAGGTCGCGGCGCAAGACCGCTCGCCCGTCATCGACGTGCGCACGGCGGATGCGGAGATGAACGCCGCGATCGCGCGCGCCCGCGGCACGCTTCCGACATTCTGGGCCTCCTTTGATGCGCCGAAGCCGACCGAGGACGGCCACTCCCTGAAGGTGCGCTTCCCGACCCACAAGGGCGCCGAGCACATCTGGATGGCCGAGGTGAAGAAGCTGCCGAACGGAGCCTATTCGGGCCGCTTCGCCAACGAGCCGCGCGATCTGCCCGGCAAGCGGGCAGGCGACCTGGTCGAGTTCGCGCAAGCCGACATTTCCGACTGGATGTTCATGCGCAACGGCAAGATCGTCGGCGGCGAGACCATCAAGCCGCTGCTCAAATCCATGCCGAAAGCGGATGCCGCCGCGCTCCGGGCCCGGATGGAGCAGCCGTAAATTCTCTTCCCCTCTCCCCGCCTGCGGGGAGAGGTAGGGTGAGGGGGAGTCTCCACGGGGGTGGTGACAATTGGACTCGCGGAGAGTCCCCCTCACCCGGAATCCGCGCGTTCCGCGCGCAATCCGACCTCTCCCCGCAAGCGGGGCGAGGTGAAGAGCACTCGCCGGGTTGCCGCTTCGCGCGTCGGCTGGTAAACGCCGCGCATGGCCGAAAAACCCAAAAAACCCCAGAAACTGAAGGCGCGCCTGCCGCGCGGGCTCGAGGATCGCGATCCCGCCGCGATCCGGGCGACGCGCGAGATGGTGGAGAAGATCCGCGCCGTCTACGAGCTCTACGGGTTCGAGCCGGTGGAGACGCCGGCGATGGAATACACCGATGCGCTCGGCAAGTTCCTGCCCGACCAGGACCGCCCGAACGAGGGCGTGTTCTCGTTCCAGGACGACGACGAGCAGTGGATCTCGCTGCGCTACGATCTGACCGCGCCGCTCGCGCGCTATGTCGGCGAGCGCTACGGGACCGACGGTCTGGTCTTGCCTTATCGCAGCTATCGCGTCGGCTATGTCTTCCGCAACGAAAAGCCTGGCCCCGGCCGCTTCCGCCAGTTCATGCAGTTCGATGCCGATACGGTCGGCTCGGCAACGCCGGCGGCGGACGCGGAAATTTGCATGATGGCAGCCGACACGATGGAGGCGCTCGGCATCGCGCGCGGCTCCTATGTCGTGAAGGTCAACAACCGAAAAGTGCTCGACGGCGTCCTCGAAGCCATCGGGCTCGGCGGTGACGAGAACGCGGCACGCAGACTGACTGTGCTGCGCGCAATCGACAAGCTCGACAAGTTTTCCGCCGACGAAGTGCGCAAGCTGCTCGGTCCCGGACGATGGGATGGCGGCGAAGAGGGTAAGGGCGACTTCACGAAAGGCGCCAATTTGAGCGCGGCGGAGGCCGACGTTGTTCTGGCCATCACCAAACCGCGCGACGACTGGAAAGAGGCCATTGCGGCGGCAGAAACCTACCTCGCCAAGAGCGAAGTCGGTCAGGCCGGCGTGAGTGAGCTGGAAGAGATTGCCAAGCTGGTCACAGCGTCGGGTTATGGTGCGGATCGTATCCGCATCGATCCCTCCGTCGTGCGCGGCCTCGAATACTACACCGGTCCCGTCTACGAGGTCGAACTCCTGCTGGAGACCAAGGACGAGAAGGGGCGTCCCGTGCGCTTCGGTTCCGTCGGTGGCGGCGGACGCTACGATGGTCTCGTCTCGCGCTTCCGCGGCGAGCCGGTGCCGGCGACCGGATTTTCGATCGGCGTGTCGCGGCTCCAGGCTGCGCTGACGCTGCTCGGCAAGCTCGACACGCGGCCTGAATTCGGGCCCGTCGTCGTCACCGTGTTCGACCGCGACCGCGTCGCCGACTACCAGAAGATGGTCGCGTCCTTACGTACCGCCGGCATCCGCGCCGAACTCTATCTCGGCAATCCCAAGAACATGGGCAACCAGCTCAAATATGCCGACCGCCGCAACGCGCCCTGCGTCATCATCCAGGGCTCTGACGAAAAGGCGCGCGGCGAGGTGCAGATCAAGGATCTGATCGAGGGCGCGAAGGCGGCGGCTGCGATCGCCTCCAACCAGGAATGGCGCGAGAGCCGCCCGGCGCAGTTCTCGTGCAGCGAAGCCGACCTCGTCGCCAAAGTGCGCGAGGTCTTGGGCCGCCATGACGTAACGTGGGGATAGCCATTCCGGCAGGCCGTCATGCCCGGGCTTGTCCCGGGCATCCACGTCTTGTTTGATGGGAAGGAACGTGGATGGCCGGGACAAGCCCGGCCATGACGAACGCAGCAGGGAGAAGACAATGCCTGAGATCACCGTCAGCATGGCCGTGGGCCGCACCGATGAACAGAAGGCCGGCATGATGCGCGACAYCACCCAGGCACTGGTGAAGAATCTCGGCGTCGACGCCGACGCCGTCGTCATCCAGATCAACGAAGCCCCGCTCGCACACAAGATGAAGGGCGGCAAGACCTTCGTGGAGCGCGCGGCGGCGGCGAAGAAATAGCGGCGGCTGTTGCAACAACCACAACCGTCGTCCCGGCGAAGGCCGGGACCCATACCCCCAGGGAGAAGTTGCGGCGCGAGCCGGTAACTCCGAGTCTTCGCCAAACCCTATCCTGTGGTTATGGGTCCCGGCCTTCGCCGGGACGACGTTGGGGAGACACCATGGACGCACGCGACTTCATCACAATCGGCATGAGCGCCGAGCGCACGCTGGTGGTGCCGGCGGAGCGCACGGTCGGGCATTTCGTGCCGGGCATGCCGTTTGTCTATGCGACGCCGATGATGATCCTCGAGATGGAGATGACCGCGGGCGACGCCATCCGCGCCGCGCTCCAGCCCGGCTGGGTCACTGTCGGCACCGAGGTCGACATCCGCCATCTTGCGGCAGCGCGCGTCGGCGCGACGGTGCGGACCACCGCAAAAGTGGTCGCGGTCGAGCGCCGCGTCATCCGCTTCGAGGTCGAGGCGTTCGAGGGCCCGCGCAAGCTCGGCGAAGGCCGCCATGCGCGCGGGCTCGTCAATGTCGAGATGTTCAACAAGCGTTTGGGTGCGGGCCCGACTTCGTAGTGCCGTAGGGTGGGCAAAGGCGCGAAGCGCCGTGCCCACCATCCTTCCTCGATCGCGAAATGAAGTTGGTGGGCACGCTTCGCTTTGCCCACCCTACGCAGTTTGCTACTTCGCCAGCTCCTTCGACCGCGCCGTTGCGGCTGCGATCGCGCGGATCATCAACTCGCGCAGGCCGGGTTCGCCCATCAGCACGCCGAGGGCCGCGGCGGTGGTGCCGCCGGGCGAGGTGACGTTCTGGCGCAGCGTGCTCGCGGCAAGCTCCGATTGGTGCAGCAGCTCGCCGGAACCGGCAACCGTTTCGCGCGCGAGCCTGGTTGCCAGTGCTTCGGGCAATCCCGCTTCGACGCCGGCGCGTGCAAGCTCTTCGGCGAGCAGGAACACATAGGCCGGGCCCGAGCCGGAGACCGCGGTCACCGCATCCATCAGGCTTTCGTCGTCGACCCATTCCACCGAGCCGGTGGCGCGCAGCAGGGCGTCGGCCACCGCACGCTGTCCGGCGCTGACGTTGTTGGCCGCGACGGCCACCGTGATGCCGCGGCCGATCGCGGCCGGCGTGTTCGGCATCGCGCGCACCACGGCGCCGCCGCAGACGTCCTGGAGCGCGGCGATCGTGGTGCCCGCCATGATCGACACCACCGCGGTCTTGTCCGAGACGAACGGCTTCAGCCCGGCGCCGGCTTCGCGGAAATATTGCGGCTTCACCGCGACGACCAGCGTCTCGACCGCGCCGGTGGTCTTCGCATCGGGATTGAGCGCAACGCCCTTTGCGCCAAGCGCGCTGATCTCGGGCGACATGTGCGGATCGATCACCGCGACGCGGCGCGGATCGAGCCCGCCCGAAAGCCATCCGGTCAGCATCGCGCCGCCCATCTTGCCGGCGCCGGCAAGCAGGATGGTGCCGGTGATGTTTTGAAGGGTGTTGTTGCTCGTCATAGCCGTCGCCACAAACTCGGTGTCGTCCCGGCGAAGGCCGGGACCCATAACCACGAGTGGTTTTAGTGGATGGAGGTGTTGGCAACAAGCATCGCGCGATACGGTGAAATCACGCGGTATGGGTCCCGGCCCCCCCGTGCGCAATTGCGCACTAGGCCGGGACGACGATGAGGAGAGCCGCGGCCTCCTCACGACGTTGGGGAGGCGAAATCCTACGCCTCGCCCACCGTGTCGAACATCGCCGCGTCCATCGCTTCCGTCGTGGTCTTGCCCGCCCACACCACGAACTGGAACGCGGGGAAATAGCGCTCGCTGGCGTGGATGGCGCCGGCGAGCATGGCTTCGCATTGCCCGGTCGAGGCGGTGAGGCCGCCCGGCAGCACCAGGGCCTGGCGGTGCATGATCATGCCGGTGTGGGTCCACAGATCGAAATGCCCGACCCACAATTGCTCGTTGATCGCGGCGACGAGTCGCTGGACCTCGGGTCGGCGCGCGACCGGAATCTTCATGTCGAACGCGCAGGCCAGATGCAGCGCCTCGATCTCGCCCATCCAGGTGAACGAGAGCTGATAGTCGGTCCACTGTCCCTTGGAGACGATGGTGAGCTCGTCCTCGCCGGAGCGTTCGAACGGCCAGTTATTGCTGGCAGCAATATCCTCGACCACCGCGAGCGGATGGTTTCGGGAATCGATTGTGCTTTCGAGCAGGGACATGCCGTCTCGACCTCTTGCCTTTTTGTTGTCGTTGATACGCACGCGGTTGGTCCGGCGCGCGCTCCCTTCATATCGCTAGGGCGATCCCCTCGGAGTCGCTCTCGCGATCCCCTCGGAGTCGCTGTTGCGATCCCCTCGGATCAGCGCGGGCTTGTCGCGGATCAAGTGATGTGATTTGCGGAATCTGCGCAACTGGGTCCCGAGTCCGTCCACAAGTCAGGACTCGTTCGTCCACAGCTCATCTCCGCCACAATTATTAACGAGAAGAACAAATCGGAATCGGACTTGCTGACCTCGCCCAATCGTTAATTCCGCCCGGCGAGGGCCGGACCGCCAAGAGGACCTCCAAGTCGGCATGGGACCATGCGGATTCCCCATGCGGAACACGCTTGCTGCGGCCGCTCACCGGCGTCATATTTCCGTCAGGCCGTTCATTCCGAACGGCCGATGTTCTMAGGGCGGGGTGAAAGTCCCCACCGGCGGTAAGGGCCGAAAGGCCTAAGCCCGCGAGCGCCTTCCCCAAGGGCTTTCCTGAAAAGGAGTTCCCGAAGGGAAGGGTCAGCAGATTCGGTGCAACTCCGAAGCCGACGGTTAAAGTCCGGATGAAAGAGAACGGTCGGTGGCAGACGCATCGCAGGATGCGGCTGCTTGTCGTTCCGTGTGCCCTGATTCTGGTCCTTAGAAAGAGGAAAGCCATGAATCAGATGTTGCAAGATCCCCAAGCCGAGACTTCGGAAGTCACCCAACCGCCGGTTCCACAGGATCCGGCGACCGAGCATCCGCGCTTCGCAAAACCGCAGCGGGTGGCCTTCGTGCAGGCCTGCTGGCACCGCGACGTCGTCGAGGAGGCCCGCATCGCCTTCGTCAAGGAGGCGGAGCGGCGCCACCTCACCCATGTCGACGTGTTCGAGGTGCCGGGCTCGTTCGAGATCCCGCTGCATGCGCAGATCCTCGCCAAGACCCGGCGCTACACCGCGATCGTCGCGGCGGGCCTCGTCGTCGACGGTGGCATCTACCGCCACGAGTTCGTTGCCGACACCGTGATCAAGGCGCTGATGGACGTGCAGCTGCGCACCGAGGTGCCGGTGTTCTCCGCGGTGCTGACGCCGCAGCAATTCCACGAGACCGAGGTGCACTACGATTTCTTCCGCCGGCACTTCGCCATCAAGGGCGTCGAGGTCGCGGAAGCCTGTGCCAACACGCTGCTCGGGCTCGAGCGCCTGCGCGGCCAGGTCGCGGCGGGGATCGTCTAACCCAGCGCAACGACCATCACCCCTCATCCCTGGGCGCGCGTAGCGCGTCTCGAAGGATGAGGGGGTACTCTACGATCGCTGGGCCTTGCATCACCCCAGCGACACGCCCGCCTTGGCCCGGCTTATTCCGAGAGCCAGGATGCGCTGCAGGAGATCCGGATATTTGAGCCCGGCATGTTGAGCCGCCGTGGCGAACTCCTGGCTCTTGGCGATCTCGGGATTGGGATTGGCTTCGATGAAATACGGCGTGCCGTCGGCGGCGAGACGAAAATCGATACGCGCGTAGCCGTCGAGGCCAAGTGCCCGGTAGATGCGCTTCGCGGCGCGCTGGATGCGTGCGGTGACTTCGGGCGCGAGGTCCTTCGCCGGCCCGTCGACGATGCCGACCTTCTCCTGATAGTCGGTGTCGTGCTTGGCTTTCTCCGTGGCGATGTGCCGTGATCTGCGCCCGCCCATGCTGCCGAATTTCAGCTCCCAGACCGGCAGGACGCGCAGCCGGTTGTTGCCGATCACGCCGACATAAAGCTCGCGCCCCTCGATGAACTGCTCGGCGATCGCGGCGGATTCGACCCGCTCGTGGATGAAGGCGACCCGTTCCGCGAGCTTCTCGTCGGTATCGACGATTGATGCCTGCGAGATGCCGAAGGACCCGTCCATGTTCAGGCTCTTGACGATCAGCGGCAGCGCAAGGCGGGTCGGGCGTTTCACCTTGCGGCGCATCGGGAAGACGGCGAAGGCCGGCGCCGCGATCCGGCGGTAATGTACCAGCGTCTTGGACAAATCCTTGCCGCGCGCCAGGATCAGGCCGCGCGGATTGCACCCGGTATAAGGGACCCTCATCAGCTCGAGATAGCTGGCGATGTGCTGGTCGTAGGCGACGTTGTTGTGGAATTCCTCCAGCAACGTGAAAACCACGTGCGGCTTGAACTCTTCGATCGCCTCGCGCACCGGCTTGATTTCGTCCTGCGCGCCGAGGGCGCGAACCTCGTGGCCGGCCGCGCGCAAGGTGCTCACCACGTCGTATTCCGTTTTCCACGCGTTGATTTCCTGCGCGGTGTATCCCTCGCTTGAGTCCGGAGGCATGAAGTCCGGATGCATCAGGACCAGAATGCGCAAGCGTCTCATAGCGCGATCCATTTGCGCCGAGACGGGCCAAACAGCGCGTGCATCGTCTTGGCGGTCACGAGGACGGTGAAATCGAGAACGAGCTTTTGTTCGGGGCCGACGGCGCGCAGATCGAGCTCACGGCAGCGGGAGATCATGTCGTCGAGCACGACATCGAGCGTGAGCTGGTTCTCGCCCGTCCACCGCGCGACCAATTGCCTGATCTGGGCGCGGTGCCGCCTGATCAGGCTCGAAGCCGGCTTTGACCGATAATGCCGCGGATCGGCGGAGAAGAGCCTCGAGAGGTCGCGGTCGTAGGTCTTCGGCGGCGTGAAGGCGTAGAACGCCTGCTTCTTCTTGTAGTGGTCTTCGAGGGTCTGGCCGAGCTTGCTCAACGGATCGACACGCTCTCGTGTCGTGATAAGCGGCCGCTTTCCCGCAATCTCGCCCATCAGCTCGTCGACATATTCGAGCTTCTTCAGTGCYGGCCAGCCGGCATATCGTGTCCGCCAGTTCGAACGCGGCCGCAGCCACACCGCAAAGGTCTCGGCGAAGTCTTCGTCAGGATGGCTCTGCGCGTACCAGAGCCGAAGATGCTGGACATAGCGCCGGCTCGCCGGATTGGGCCGGTAGTAGCGCGGATAGTGCTTCGACGAAGGGCCGAACAGCTGCTGCCAGCGCCGGCGGCGCTGCAGCTGATAGCCGTGCTGGATGGCATGGCCCGCCTCGTGACGGAGGATGGCCATGCACTCGCGCCAGGTTCCGCCCTCGACGTCGAACATCATCTTCTTCTCGAGCTTCATCAGGCGGGGATGGGCGAGATAGAAGGGGATGGCGATGCCCGGCACATCGCCCGGACTGAACCATTCGCTCGAGATCCATGTGTGCGGCCGCAGGCGGATGCCCCGCTCTTCGAGCTCCTCGTGGAGCGTGCCGACGCAATCCTCGAGCCAGGTGCCTTCGACCGTAACCCTCAGGCTAGAGAGACGCTGCCCGAGCAGTTCGGCATCCGACAGCTTCTCCCAGGCAAATTTCCGGCGTGGCATCAGGCATCCAGAGGGCAGAGATGACTCGGCGACCGGATGATGTCATGGGCCGCAATTGGCAACAACCCGTGGGGGCGGGCGCGGTGTGCCGCGGCGCATCGGACCGTAAGGGTTAGCCCGCGGCCGCGCGCAGCACGGTCCGCAGGGCTAACCCACCCTACGAAGCCAGCTTGTTCAGTCGAACAGGCTCGACACCGACTCTTCCGCGGCGGTGCGCGCGATCGCGTCCGAGATCAGGCTGGCGATCGGCAGCGTGCGGATGTTCGGCGCCTTGGTCACCGCTTCCGTCGGCAGGATCGAGTCCGTGATCACCAGCTCCTTCAGCTTCGAATTCCCGATGCGGGCGGCCGCGCCGCCGGAGAGGACGCCGTGGGTGATGTAGGCGTAGACGTCCTTGGCGCCCTTGGCGATCAGCGCATCGGCTGCGTTCACCAGCGTGCCGCCGGAGTCGACGATGTCGTCGACCAGGATACAGGTGAAGCCGGCGACGTCGCCGATCACGTTCATGACCTCGGACTCGCCCGGACGCTCACGGCGCTTGTCGACGATCGCGAGCGGGGTGTTGATGCGCTTGGCGAGGCCGCGCGCGCGGGCCACGCCGCCGACGTCCGGCGAGATCACCATCGTCTTGGAGAGATCGAACTTGTCCTTGATGTCGCGCACCATCAGCGGYGCCGCGTAGAGATTGTCGGTCGGGATGTCGAAGAAGCCCTGGATCTGGCCGGCATGCAGGTCGAGCGTCATGACGCGGTCGACGCCGGCCTGCGTGATCAGATTGGCGACGAGCTTGGCCGAGATCGGCGTGCGCGAACCCGATTTGCGGTCCTGCCGGGCGTAGCCGAAATAGGGCAGCACCGCGGTGATGCGGCGCGCCGACGACCGCCGCAGCGCGTCGGTGATGATCAGCAGTTCCATCAGATGGTCGTTCGCGGGGAACGAGGTCGACTGGATGACGAAGGCATCCGAGCCGCGGACGTTCTCCTGGATCTCGACGAAGATCTCCATGTCGGCGAAGCGCCGCACCACCGCTTTGGTCAGCGGCAGGTCCAGACCCTGCGCGATGGCTTGTGCGAGTGCCGGATTGGAGTTGCCGGCGACAAGCTTGATGGAGCCGTTTTTGGCCGACATGGACGCTTCCTCCCGCGCTTTGCTGGATACGACGTTCAACATCTGGGAATACCCACTCGAAGCACGGTTACGACGGGCGAGGAAATATCAGGCCGAAGGCTGCAATGGCAACCCGGGATGCTACGTTTTCCCTCCGAAATCCTGAGTCGGGCCAACGGTTTGGCGGCAAGTTGGGGCCGTGGTTTAGCGGGGGTTATCGCTCGGCATAGCCGAGCGCCGTGGCCGGCAGGTCCACCGCTTGGGTGGGCGACGGGAGGCTCGCCACCGCCGGTCCCCGCAAGGCGGGAGCGGAGCCAGGGGCATCCGGCGTCCCGTTGATCATGTTGGAAAGTCCGCTGAATCCGGCCTGGGCGATCTTCCGCAGCACCAGATCGTCGGCGGCGCCCCACGGGTCGCGGCCGCCCTTGCCGGAGGTCGGTTCCTCGCCGGAGAGGCGCAACGCCCGCTGCTGGTTGGCGTCATAGACGTCCCAGACCCAGGCGATCACGGTCTTGCCGCGCACCACCTGGGCGGAGAGGTAGCTGCGCACGCGGTAGGCGGCGGTGCCTTCGCGGGAGACCACGGACAGGCTGCGCAGCTTGGATTCGCTGTCGAGCACGCCGACCATGCGGTCGAACACCTGCGGCGGCGGCCCGTCGATGGATTCGAAGGCGACCGTCGCCCCAGAGCCGGCGCTCGGCGCCATCGCATAGGAGTTGGCGGCACCACCGCCGCCGGCGCAGCCGCCAAGCGCGGTCGCCGCCGCCAGCAGCATGACCGCCAGCACGCGCGAAGCCGCGCGGCCCAGGATGAATGACGCGTCCCTCATTATGGAGGGCAGCGATATCGTTAAAACGCATTAACGTCTAGGGCAGGGGCGACATAGATCACCGTCATTCCGGGGCGTTGCGCAAGCATCGAACCCGGAATCTCGAGATTCCGGGTTCTCGCTTCGCGAGCCCCGGAATGACGATTGTTAATGTTGCTCTTGTGTTCACGCTTCGAGCGCGATCGCGTGAATGTGCCGGCCGTAATCCGGCTCCTTGCGATGCACGGAGCGGCGATAGCTGAAGAAGCGCTCGTCGGCATAGGTGTCGAGACCGAGGTCGTCGATCATCAGAATGCCGGCCGCCTCCAGCCGCATCCGGATGAAGCCTGCGAGATCGAACATGGCGTGGCCTTCGCGCACCGACGGAATGAAGAAGACCGCGTTGTCCGCATCCGCCTCGATGAAGCGCGCCACGAACTCGTTGCCGACCTCGTAGCTGTCCTGGCGGATCAGTGGGCCGATCGCCGCGATGATGCCGCTGCGTGTGGCGCCGAGCTTCTCCATCGCCGATATCGTCTGCTCCAGCACGCCGGTCAGCGCGCCCTTCCAGCCGGCATGCGCGCCGCCGATGACGCGCGCGTCGGGATCGACGAACAGCACCGGGCCGCAATCGGCGGTGGAGACACCGAGCGCGATGCCGGGCGTTTTGGTGACCAGCGCATCGCCCTTCGGCCGCGGTCCGCTCGGCCATGGCGTTTCGGCGACGAGCACGTCGGGCGAGTGGATCTGGTGCAGGCTGATGAAGCGCTCCGGCGCGACGCCGACATGCTCCGCCATGCGGCGGCGGTTTTCTGCGACATGGGCCGGATCGTCGTTGGAGCCGAGCCCGCCGTTGAGCGCCGTATAGATGCCGCCGGAGACACCACCTTCGCGGGTGAAGAAGGAATGGCGCAAACCGGGCACCGCCGACAACAGCGACGAAGCAAGAGTCATGAGGCCTCTCCAGCCTGTTCGAGATCGCTGAGGCCGGCCATTCCGGTCAGCCGCGGTTCGGAGATGCCGATCACCTTGAACATCGAGCCCATGCCGCTGCGCCCGGTATCGGTCAGGCGCTTCAGCGCCACCGAGATGTCGGTGGCGACCTCGGGCGTCGCCTTCTGCATCAGCGCGGCCGCGCGGGTGTCGATGCCGATGCGCTTGAGGAAATCGCCCTGCGTGACCGGACCGTGCACGCGGGCGCCCACATCCTCCGCCGCGCGCGTCAGCGCCTGGAAGTCGACATGGGCGGTGACATCGGCCTGGCCCGGCGCCTTCAGCGGATCGGCGAAGGTGTGGCGCGCGATCGCCTGGAATGTGTCGCCGGCATCGCTGCGCAGATGGCCGTAATCGATGATCAGCGCCGCGCCGTCCTGGTCGCGCACGCGCGTGGCAAGCTTCATGATCTCGGAATCGGGCCGCCATTCGAACACGGCCCCGACCGGCGCCGCGCGCACCAGAGGCGGCAGCAGCACCTCGAAGCGCGGCGTCGGCTCGGAAGCCGCGCCGAACTCGAGCTTGCCGTTGGGATCGACCTCGATCACGCGCTCGTGCCAGCCGTTCTCGCGCCTGACCATCTGGTGGATCGGCAGCACGTCGAAATATTCGTTGGCGAGGATGATGCTCGGGCCTTCCGGCACCTCGTCGATGCTGTCGTGCCAGGCGATGTTGCGCACGCCCGACAGCGTGGCGTTCTGCCGCTCGCGCAGCACCGGATTGACCTCGACCATGTGGATATGAAGCGCCTGGTAGAGCGGCGGCAGCACGCGCAATGCGCGCAGCGCATCCGACATCATGGTGCCGCGGCCGGGGCCGAGCTCGATCAGCCGCAGGAACTGCGGCGAGCCCATCTGCTTCCATACCGACGCGGTCCACAGGCCGAGCAGCTCGCCGAACATCTGGCTGACCTCGGGCGCGGTGGTGAAGTCGCCCTCACGGCCCAGGGGATCGCGCGAGACGTAATAGCCATAGCGCGGATGCATCAGGCACAGCTCCATGTACCGCCAGACCGGCATGGGGCCCGAGGATTTGATCAGCGCCTTGATCTCGTTCAACAGCGGCGAGTCGGTCACGGCCTGCCTTCTCGAAATGAATTAACGAACAGCCTCGACGGGCTTCGGCGCACCGCGCCGCATTGCCAATACAATAAGTACGAGGCCTACAATAAGCATCGGGATCGACAACAGCATGCCCATGGTTAATCCGCCCCAGAGGAAGCCGAGCTGGACGTCCGGCTCGCGGAAATGCTCGCCGATGATCCGGGTCAGGCCGTAGATCAGGATGAAGCTGCCGAGGATCAGTCCCGGCCGCTTCAAGGCACCGAGGCGGATCATCACCGCCAGCACCGTGAACAGCACGATGCCCTCCATGCCGGCTTCGTAAAGCTGGCTCGGATGGCGCGGCAGCTGCGTCGGATCGTTGGGGAAGATCATCGCCCAGGGCAGCTCCGGATCGGTGGCGCGGCCCCACAATTCGCCGTTGATGAAATTGGCGATCCGTCCCAGCAGGAGCCCGATCGGCCCGACCGCCGTGGTGATGTCACCGAGCGACAGGATCGGGATGCCGTTGCGGCGGGCAAACCACATCACCGCGACGACGCAGCCGAGGAAGCCGCCATGGAACGACATGCCGCCTTCCCACAATTTGAAGATCGCGGCGGGGTGCTCGATGAAGAAGGGCAGGTTGTAGAACAGCACATAGCCGCTGCGGCCGCCCAGGATGATGCCGAGCGTGACCCAGAGGATGAAATCGTCGATCTGGAGCAGCGAGATCGGCGCRGGCCCGCCCCACAGGCGCTCGTTCTTCAAAAGCGATCGGGCATAGAGCCAGCCGAGCACGATGCCGCCGATATAGGCGAGCGCGTACCAGCGAATGGCGAACGGCCCGATCTCGATCGCGATCGGCTTGAAGGCGGGAAAGTCGATGAGCAGGAAGAGCATTGCGCCTTCGAAAGGTTAGACGAGATTGCGGCGATAGAGTGCGAGCAGCCGCTCCCAGTGCCGCTCGGCGGCGTCGCGGTCATAGACCGGGCGCTTGGGGAAGGCGAAGCCGTGATGGGTGCCGGGATAGATCTCGACCTCGGCCTTGGTGGCGCCGCTCATGCCCTGCTTGACCTTCTCGATGATCTCGGCCGGAGCATAGATGTCGGTCTCGGCACAGGCGAAATAGAGCTCGGCCCTGGTCTTGCCGGCGGCGAGATGCGCGCTGTCGTCCTGGTCGGTCGCAAGCTGCGTGCCGTAGACCGAGGCGGCGGCCTTGACGCTGTCGGGAAAATGCGTGGCGGCATTGATGGCGTAGCGGCCGCTCATGCAGTAGCCGACCGTGCCGATCAGCTTGGTGTTCGCGGCCGCCTGGCCCTCGGCATAGGTGAGCAGCGCCCTGGTATCGTCCATGATCATGGGAATGCTGAGCGAGGCCATGAACTGGAACATGCGCTTGCGCTCCGGCGCGTTCGGATCGGCCGGCAGCGCCCCGAGCTCCATCACGCCGCAGCGGTAATACAGGTTCGGCAGCATCACGTAATAGCCCGACGTCGCGAGCCGGCGCGCCATGTCACGCAGCTCCTCGCGGATCGCGGGCGCATCCATGTAGAACAGGATCACCGGGAACGGGCCGCCGCGCTCGGGATGGGTGATGAAGGTTGCGGTGTGGCCGTCCTTGGTGGGGATTGCGATCTGCTGGTCGATCATGTGTTGCGTTCCGCCTTGTGATTCTTGTTATGCCGGGACGTTGAATACGATTGCAAGGAAACCGGGGCATGACAAGGATACCGCCGCGCGGCCCTTGAACCGGCCTGCTCGGATTGCCATTGTGTTTCCGAGAGTTCGCGCAAAGTTTATCGAAGGCCGCCAGGAGACCGAAATGACCCAGACCAGCAACCGGTTTTTCGACGAGATCGGCCGCCTGATGAACGATGCCGCCGGCGCCGCCCAGGGCGTCAAGCGCGAGTTCGACACCGTGTTGCGCACCCAGGCCGAAAAATTCCTGCGCGACATGGATCTGGTCAAGCGCGAGGAGTTCGAGGCGGTCAAGGACATGGCGCGCCTGGCGCGTGAGGAGAACGAGGCGCTGAAGACGCGGATTGCGGCGCTGGAGGCGAAGCTCGGCGGGTAACGACGGTCCCGTAGCCCGGATCGAGCGCAGCGCAATCCGGGGTGGTTCCGCTGGCACTGAACCCGGATTACGCTGCGCTCCATCCGGGCTACCCGTTCCCGCCCGGCCGCCCATTCTCCTTGTCATTTCCGCATCTTCCGGGTAAAAGCCCGCCAAGTTCGCGGCCCCCGCACCCCTGGAGGCTTGCTGTGAACTGCACCATGGGCCGCCTTGCGGCCCATTAACTTTTGCAAAAACAAGGACTTACGACTATGGCGACCGTCAAGGAATTGAAGGCGACCGCACGTCCGAAGAGCGGCAAGGGGGCCGCCCGGGCTGAGCGTCGCGCCGGGAGAGTGCCCGGAGTGATCTATGGCAACAACCAGCCCCCGCTGACGATCTCGATTGCAGATCGTGAACTGCGCCAGCGCATCCTCGCCGGCCGGTTCCTGACCACGCTGGTGGACATCGATCTCGAGGGCAAGAAGCACCGCGTGATTCCGCGCGACTTCCACCTCGATCCGGTCAAGGATTTCCCGATCCATGTCGACTTCATGCGCCTGGGCGAAGGCGCCACCATCCGCATCAGCGTGCCCCTGCACATCGTGAAGGCGGAAACCTCCCCGGGCGTGAAGCGCGGCGGCACCGTCAACATCGTCGCCCACGCGATCGACCTCGAGTGCTCGGTCGAGAACATCCCGCAGTTCCTCGAGGCCGACGTCGGCGCGCTCGAAATCGGTTACTCGCTGCATCTGTCGGACATCAAGCTGCCGGCTGGCGTGAAGGCGATGACGCGCGAGGACGCGACCCTCGTCACCATCGTGCCGCCGTCCGGCTACGCCGAAGAGCAGAAGGCGGCGGCTGCGGCCGCGGCCGGTGGTGCGGCTCCGGCTGCGGGCGCTGCTGCTCCGGCGGCTGGTGCGGCTCCGGCTGCTGGTGCTGCTGCTCCTGCGGCGGCTGCCAAGGCTCCCGCCGGCGGCGACAAGAAGAAGTAATCTCTCACAGCCGGCGCGCGGTCCCTGACCGCGCGCCGAGCGAGGGGCGCGCCGCGTCATGCGACTCTTTGTTGGGCTCGGCAATCCCGGCGCGAAATACGCACGTAATCGGCACAATATCGGCTTCATGGCCGTCGACGAGATTGCGCGGCGTCATGGTTTTGCACCATGGCGCCGCAGGTTTCAGGGCGAGACCTCGGAAGGCGCGCTCGGCACCGAGCGCGTCATCCTGCTCAAGCCGACGACCTATATGAACGATTCCGGCCGCAGCGTTCAGGAGGCGGCAGGCTTCTTCAAGATCGCGCCCGGYGACGTCACCGTGTTCCATGACGAGCTCGAACTGCCGCCGGGCAAGGTGCGTGTGAAGATCGGCGGCGGCATCGCCGGCCATAACGGCCTGCGCTCGATCTCCGCGCATATCGGCAACGAGTACCGCCGGGTGCGGCTCGGCATCGGTCATCCCGGCGTCAAGGAAATGGTGCACGGCCATGTGCTGTCGGACTTCGCCAAGGCCGACAACGAATGGGTGGCGACGCTGTGCGACGAGGTCGCCGAGCACGCCGCACTGCTGGCCAAGGGCACCGACGCGACCTTCGCCAACAGGGTGCATCTCGCCATGCAGGCGAAGGGATTTTTGACCAAGGACGAGAACGGCGAGAAATCGAACTGATCTCTCTCCGTCATGGCCGGGCTTGACCCGGCCATCCATCGCTTCGACGAGGATGAATGCGTAGGGTGGGTTAGCCGAAGGCGTAACCCACCATGTCACAAGGAAATTGGTGGGTTACGCTTCGCTAACCCACCCTACGAGGACACGATGGGATTCAAATGCGGGATTGTCGGGTTGCCCAATGTCGGCAAGTCGACCTTGTTCAATGCGCTGACAGAAACGGCCGCGGCGCAAGCCGCGAACTATCCGTTCTGCACCATCGAGCCGAATGTCGGCGAGGTCGCGGTGCCGGATCCGCGGCTGGAGAAGCTCACGGCGATCGCCAAATCGGCGCAGATCATCCCGACCCGGCTGACCTTCGTCGACATCGCGGGCCTCGTGCGCGGCGCCTCCAAGGGTGAGGGTCTCGGCAACCAGTTCCTCGCCAACATCCGCGAGGTCGATGCCATCGTGCATGTCGTGCGCTGCTTCGAAGACTCCGACATCACCCATGTCGAGGGCAAGATCGCGCCGCTCGCCGACATCGAGACCATCGAGACCGAACTGATGCTCGCCGACCTCGACAGCCTCGAGAAGCGCGTCGACAACCTCACGAAGAAGGCCAAGGGCAACGACAAGGACGCCAAGGAGCAGCTCGACCTCGTCAACCGCACGCTGGTTCTGCTCCGCGAGGGCAAGCCCGCGCGCCTCGTCGAGCGCAAGGCCGAGGAGGAGCGCACCTTCGGGATGCTCGGCCTGCTGTCGTCGAAGCCCGTGCTCTATGTCTGCAACGTCGAGGAAGGCTCKGCCGCCACCGGCAACGCCTTCTCCAGGGCCGTCGAGGAGCAGGCGGCGAAAGAAGGCGCGGTTGCCGTCGTCATCTCGGCCAAGATCGAATCCGAGATCGCGACGATCTCGCGTGAGGAGCGCACCGACTTCCTGGAGACGCTCGGCCTCGAAGAGGCCGGCCTCGATCGCCTGATCCGTGCCGGCTACCGGCTGCTCGAACTCATCACCTATTTCACGGTGGGGCCGAAGGAAGCGCGTGCCTGGACCATCCATCGCGGCACCAAGGCGCCGGGCGCGGCCGGTGTGATCCACACCGATTTCGAGAAGGGTTTTATCCGCGCCGAGACCATTGCCTATGACGACTACGTCGCGCTGAACGGCGAAGCCGGCGCCCGCGACGCCGGCAAGCTGCGGCTCGAAGGCAAGGAGTACACCGTCGCCGACGGCGACGTGATGCATTTCCGGTTTAATACGTAAGCTCCACACACCGTCATTCCGGGATGGTCCGAAGGACCAGACCCGGAATCTCGAGATTCCGGGTTCGCGCTTTGCGCGCCCCGGAATGACGCCGTTACCGCGCCCCGCCCTGGTCCCGGATCGCGCCGAGATGCTCGTTGATGCGGAAGATGATCAGGATCAGTTCGGCGGCGATGCGCGAGAACACGATGCCGACGACGACGCCGGCGATAGACTCCAGCACCACCAGGAAGCCGCCGAACGGGCTGATCGCCATCGTGGTCAGGCCTGCGAAGATGCCGGAGAGTCCGAACAGGCAGATCACGCCGATTACCAGCCAGTAGAAGGTCTTGATGATCGTCGGCGTGATGAAGCGGTCCCACTGAAACAGATCGCTGAATGAAAACATTGCTCTCCCCCGGGCAAATCGGGCCTCCAGCCACGTCAATCGACTTGAGGCAGGTCCGGCCCGACTCGTCGAATGTAGCACGAGCCATGCGGGCCGGCGGGTTGAGATTGCCGCAAAGTGCGGCCACAATCTGTCATTCCCGCAAAGCTATCCCAAGATGACCCTGACCTTCGAAGATTTCCCACCCGGCCGGTTCGGAACGTTCGGCCCGCGCCATGTCAGCCGCGACGAGATTTTGGCTTTCGCCGCCGAGTTCGATCCGCAGCCGATGCACCTGGACGAAGCGGCGGCGGCCAAGAGCATGCTGCGCGGCCTGTCCGGCTCGGGCTGGCATCTCTGTTCGCTGATGATGCGGATGATGGCCGACGGCTTTATTGCCCGCGCCGCATCGCTGGGGTCTCCCGGCGTCGATGAGGTGCGCTGGCTGTCGCCGCTCAGGCCCGGCGACGACCTCATGCTCGACGTCGACGTCATGGAGGCGCGCAGCTCGAAGAGCCGGCCCGAGCTCGGCATCGTCAAGTTCAAATGCACCGTGCGCAACGCCACGGGCGAGGCGCTGTGCGAGATGACCTCGCCGATCCTGATCAAGCGGCGCGAGGGGGCGGTCTGATGCGGTTCTTCGAGGAGATCGAGATCGGCCATCGCCGCGAGATCGGCGCCTACATTTTCACGGCCGAGTCCATCAAGACGTTCGCCGCGAAATTCGATCCGCAGCGTTTTCACCTCGACGAGGAGGAGGGCAAGAACTCGCTGTTCGGCGGGCTCGCCGCCTCGGGCTGGCATGTCGGCTCGGCCTGCATGAGTCTGCTTGTCGCGGATGGCCAGCGTCTGGCGCGTGAGGCCGCTTCGCGCGGCGAGGAGGTCGCGGTGTGGGGGCCATCGCCGGGCTTTCGCGACCTGCGCTGGCTCAAGCCGGTGCTCGCCGGCGACAGCGTCAGCTTCGTCAACGAGGTCGTCGACAAGCGCACCTCCGGCTCGCGCCCCGGCTGGGGCATCTTGACGGCCCGCACCACCGGCACCAACCAGCGCGGCGAGCAGGTCTATTCCATCACCGCCACCGCGTTCGTGCCGATGCGAGCGAAGGGCGCGTAATTTAGAATCTATCGAGGCGGCCGCTCTGTCTTAACCTCTCCCCGCTTGCGGGGAGAGGTCGAATTCGATCGCAGATCGAATTCGGGTGAGGGGGTACAGGTCCCTCGATGGACCTCACGCGTGGAGAGAAGCCCCTCACCCCAACCCTCTCAGCGCGAGCGAAGCTCGTCGCGGCCCCGTAAGAACGGGGAGAGGGAGAAGAGAAACCGCGGAACTGTTGCCCGCGCGCTATGGACGCGATTCCGGGTGGCTGCCATAAGCCTCCGCGAGATGGTGGCCCTGCGAAGCAGTTGGCGGAACCACCGAGTTGCTAACCAATTATGAACCTGTCGCTGTCTATTYGAACCAATAGGGCAGAGTACAGGGGACGAGGACCATGGCAGACCGCGGCGCACTCAAGCTGGTTGGATTTATCTTCGCTACCGCGACGCTGGCAGTGATGCTGGTCGCCGGCATGGTGGTGAAGGGCTATGCCGACGGCGCCTACACCCTGGAAGCCTCGACGGTCGACGCGAGCCGTTAAGAGTGCGTTAACCCTTCGGGCCGGCGTCCCGGCCTCCGCTCAGCGGCTATAGACCAGCGCCAGCACCGCGATCGCGACAGCCAACAATCCGACGAAGCGCAGCATGATCGTGCCGAACTGGTTCGGCGCAGGCCGCAGCGGTATGGGGTCCGTGTTGTCGGGCCGAATGCTTTCCATATGACATGTCCCCGGGCCCGGCCGTAGGCGGCACGGGCGCTTGGCATTGGTCGCCGGGAAGGGGCGGAGGGTTCAAAGCGGTGTATGCCGGCCGACATACTTGCGGGCCGCAAGCCGCCCCCTCCGCCGTCATGCCCCGCGAAGGCGGGGCATCCAGCACGCCGCGGCCTATCGATTCAATCTACCGTCTCGGAATACTGGATCACCCGCCCGCGGGTGATGACACCTGTATTGAGGAGCCTGCGTGCACACCCTCGCACCTCCGAAATCAAAACCGCCGCGCTCCCTTCCGGGAACGCGGCGGCCGGTGATGCGTAGGACTTGCGATCAGCTGTTGCGCAGGCCGTCGGCGGCGCGCTTCCACTGCGCGACGTTGTCGGCGATCATGCGGGTCGACTTCATCGCGGCCTGGCTGAGCTGGGCATAGCCGGAGATCTCGCGCTGGACGCGCTGGCCTTCGGCATGCAGCAGGTCGCGCAGGCTCTCGAGCTCCGAGATCAGATTCTCGATCTCGGCGAGCGAGGTGCCGGCGACGCGCTGAATCAGCGAATTGACGTTGGTGACGGTGGCTTCCGCGCTCGGATCGAGCGCCGGCTCGGCGGCGCCCGACGCCGGACGGCGCAGATAGGCGATGTCGTTGCGCACGAAATCGCGGATGCCGGCTTCAACCTCGGTCACTGCGGCGAGGTTGTTGTCGACGGTTTCGGTCTCGGTTGCTTCAACCTTTTCCGGACGAATGGCGTTCATCGGTGTTCCCCTGTTCGCGTTGAGCGCAGCGCGAGTGTCCCCCGCACGACGAATTCGGCAACCCGACTAGGGCGTCGGATTTTGACCGCAACTTGGCCGAGATACGGCAAGGGCGGACGATTCGGGGGCTTTGCCGTGGCGTATGGTTAGGAGAGTGTGAACGCCGTCGCGGCGAATGATTGCGGCACGGTCGGTGTTCGTCTCCCTCGCCCCGCTTGCGGGGAGAGGGTGGGGTGAGGGGGAGTCTCCGCGGGGACGGTGAGAGTTGGACTCGCGGAGGCTCCCCCTCACCCGGAATTTGCTGTCGCAAATTCCGGCCTCTCCCCGCTTGCGGGGAGAGGCGAAAGACATTCACCAGCTCTTCTTGAAGCCCGCCGTCAGGCTCTTGTTGATCGCGCCTTGCGAGGTCTCGCCGACCGAGCCGGATACGGTGACGTTGTCGAACAGCTTCTGCTCGGCGCCGAACTTGCGCAGCCATTTGTCGTCGGTGGTCGACAGCGTCTGGCCCGCGGTGATGCTGGTGCCGGTGTCGGTGAGGGTGACCTTGGCGGACTGCTCGGTCTCGTAGTTGCGCGTGATGTGACCGCCGACGCCGGGCAGCGCGGTGGTGCCCTGCTGGTTGACGCTGTAGCCGTTCTGGAGTGTCAGCGAAGTGTCGTTCGACAGCGGCACCGACTTGGTGAGCGAGGCGCCGACCTTGCTCTGCTCGGCGCCGGGATCGACGCGGGCTTCCACCGCGGTCTTGTCCCAGATCGAGCCGGCGCCCGGCGCGGTCGCGGCCGCCCAGGCGCTGCCGGAGGATTGCGGCAGGTTGCCGCCATTGGCGGCCTTCTGCGCCAACAGCTCGGACATCGTCCGCGGCTCGCTCGCCACCGTCATGTCGGCGCCGATCCGCGTGTCCCAGAACGAGAAGACCGACTGCTTCACCGCCACCGCGGCCGAGCCGTTCGAATTGGCGTTCGACGACCAGTTCAGGCCGTCCTTGGCGGCGGCCTGCGCGCGCTTCTTGGCGGCGACGATGTCGTTGAGCGTGCCGGCGTCGATCGCGAGCTGGCCCCAGTCGAGCTTGTCGACGTCGATCCCCTTGAGCACGTCGGGATCGTTGACGTCGGGCGCCTCCGCCGCCTCGGCCTCTTCGTCAGGCACCGCCGCCGCCGGCGGAATGATCTGCGCCGAGGCGGTCAGCACCGAGCCGAAAATGAACGCGGCCGCCAGCACCGGCAGCCTGGTCCAGCCAAAACCTGTCGAGAATTCCATCGTCCTGCCCGCAAGCCCAGTTCGCGCCCAGGATGCGGAACCATCGTTGCGAAATTGTGGCGCCTGGCCTTATTTCGAAAATGAACCAACGGGCCGCGCGCAACGCGCGCGCCCGATGACGAGCTTCTCCACGACGGCACCCGGCGGGGCTGGCGGCCAGAACGCGTGTCGCGGGAGCATCAGCCATCGGTCCCGAATTGCGGGGCCCGTTGGTGTCCCCCTCAGCCGACGCCGGTCATCTTCGGCAGATGAATGGCGCGGCCGAGTGCCTGTTCGACCAGATCGAATGTGTCGATCAGCACGCGCATGGTGAGGAGCTTGCCGGCCTTGAACTGGGCGAACTGCGCGACCCGCAAGCTAATCGGCTTGTCGGAATCCAGCGCGGTCAGCGAATAGCGCAGCATCGAGGCGGCGGAATCGACGCCCAGCATGATGCTCTCGCGCTCGAAGCGGCGAACATGGAAATTGTCGGCGAGCTGGCGGATGACGTCGAGCACCGCCGCCTTGCCCTGGCGCGCGCCGAGGAACGGGAACATGTCGATCGGGCCGTAGATCGCCCATTCGACGTCCTCGTCGATCAGGGCCTCGATATCCTCGAACTGCCGGTCGTTGATCGCGCGGTGCAACGCACGCGAGAAACGCCAGAGGCTGTGCTCTGTCATTTTGGGGGCGTCCTGAAACTGGCTTGCAAAAAAACGAAAAACAACCCCATGCACAGTACGCGCCGCGGGGTTGTTCAATTCATTAGTGTACGAACAGATAGGCGATTTCGGCCAAAACGCAAATCACGTTTTTGCAATGCACAATTGAGCGCGCTTTGTGAGATTTGCAATAGAACCCCGTATTTTACCGGTTCCGGCGCGCGGAGCGGTTCCACTGCGCCCGCCTCACATTCGGTGTCGTCCTGGCGAAGGCCCATAACCACCGGCTTCTGCAATGGGCAGGCTGGTGGTTGGCTGCGTACCGCCACACCGGCATTCGGGGTAATGGGTCCTGGCTTTCGCCAGGACGACGCCGGAGAGAGCTACACACCGTCCACCGGCGCGCCCACGATCAGCGGGCCGATCTCGCGTTCCAGCACCTGCTGCACCAGATCGTAGGAATCGATGATCTCGCGGATCTGCGCGATCTGCCCGTCGCGGAGGCTGTAGAACACGGCCATGTCGACCTGGATGATGCGGTCGTTGCTGCGCTTCCTGAGGAACACGCGCAGATAGGCCGCGACCCCATCGCCTTCGGCGACGATCTGCAGCACCTGGTGGCGGGTCTCGGCGTAGCGCGCCTGCACCGTACGCCAGAGCTCGCGCAGCTCGGCCTTGCCATGGCACGGGCCCATGTGCGGCAGCACGTCGATCGGGGCGTGGGTGAGGAAGTCGACGTCGTCGGTGCAGCAGGCGAGAGCGCCCTCGAGATCGTTCTGCGCGAACATGTCGAGCAGATGCAGCACGCGCTGGCGATTGAGCTTCTCGACTGTCATTCCGCCCGTCCTCATTGGCCCCGTGGCGTTGCGCGACGCTAGCGCGCGGCCCCGTGCAGCGGCAATCCGCAAAATCGCAGGGATGTTGCAGACGATATGACGCGCGAGCGCGATGCCAGGTTCATGGCTGCAATTGCGGGTTGAGCGACCGCGCGCCTGCACGAATTCATGCCGGATTCGACTGCGTGGCGCGCCACGCGCATGGCCGATCGCGCAACGCCACGCGCAGCGACCGGTCCACTCCCTCGCCCCGCTTGCGGGGGCGCGACGAGCTTCGCTCGCCCTGAGAGGGTTGGGGTGAGGGGGAGCCTCCCCGGGGACGGTGAGAGATGGACTCGCGGAGACTCCCCCTCACCCGATCGCTTCGCGATCGACCTCTCCCCGCAAGCGGGGCGAGGTGAAATCGCCGCCGGACCGCGTGACCCATCTCACATCACGCCTCCCCCGCCGCGGCTAAATTCATCCGCATGTCATCTGGGAGACGTGCCATGGCCGCCACGATCGCCGCGAGGAAGTCCCGCCTGCGCAACGCGCTCGAAGGCCTCGCGCTGACCGCGACCCTGCAGAGCTTCCCGACCTTCGCCACCGCCGCGATGCTGCTCAAGCTGTTCGGCAACCGCGACCTCGTCGGCGACCCCGGCGTCGCCATCTTCGTCGCCATCGCCTCGCTCGCCCACGCGCTGCTCGCGGTGACCTTCGGCCCKAGCTTCCCCGGCTTCTTCAAGACCGTCTACGAACCAAAGTTCTTCGAGGCCCATTTGTCGCTCACCGAGAAGATCACCGCCTGGCGCACCCAGCCGGTCGCCTCGCTGCAACTCGTGACCATCGTGCTGCTGCTGTCGGTGATGGCCGTGGTGACGGCGAGCGTGGGGTGATCTCTCCGCCCGTCATTCCGGGGCGCCGCAAAGCGGCGAGCCGGAATCCATAGCCACGACTGGCGCAGATGATACTGCGCTGCCTACCTCTTCCTCCACCCACCCCTGTGCCCCGGCTGCCCGCCCGTCGACTTCGGCGCCGGCCCGAACTCCGGCCCCGACTGCCGTGAATCCGTCGGCTGGATGATCCGGCTCGTGCTGCCGAACGGCTTTGCCGGCAGGCTCTGGTTCTCGCGGTAGGGCAGCGATTCCGGGCCGTGCATTTCGTCGAGATGCGGCTTGTGCACCTTCGAGCCGCCGCCTCCGCCGCTGGCCTTGAGCGCGGAGCTCACGGTCTTTTTCTTCATGGCGCTGACCGGCAGATTGGCGGCGTCGCCGTATTTCTTGGTGCCGGCATAGGCGCCGGCCTTGCCCTGCACCGTGCGCTGTTTTGCGGTGGGATCGTCGACCACCGCGAGCTCGGTGGCGCGCAGGCGCTTGACCTCGTCGCGCAGGCGGGCGGCTTCCTCGAAGTTCAGGTCCGCGGCCGCTTCGCGCATCCGCGTTTCGAGATCGCCGAGCACGGCCTCAAAATTGTGGCCGATCGAGATGATGTCGTCGGTCATGTCGTGGCCGCCGACCTCGACCAGCACGTGGTCGCGCTCGTAGACGGAGTTGAGGATGTCGCCGATCTGCTTCTTCACGCTCTCCGGCGTGATGCCGTTGGCGGTGTTGTACTCGACCTGTTTTTCGCGGCGCCGGTTGGTTTCCGCGATGGCGCGCTCCATCGAGCCCGTCATCTGGTCGGCATAGAGGATCACCTTGCCGTCGACGTTGCGCGCGGCGCGGCCGATGGTCTGAATCAGCGAGGTCTCGCTGCGCAAAAAACCTTCCTTGTCGGCGTCGAGGATCGCGACCAGCGCGCATTCGGGAATGTCGAGGCCCTCGCGCAACAGGTTGATGCCGACCAGCGCGTCGAACGCCCCTAAGCGCAGATCGCGGATGATCTCGATGCGCTCGATGGTGTCGATATCGCTGTGCATGTAGCGGACGCGGATGCCCTGCTCATGCAGATATTCGGTGAGGTCCTCGGCCATGCGTTTTGTGAGCACAGTGATCAGGCTGCGATAACCGGCTTGGGCCGTGGCGCGGACCTCGCCGACGAGATCGTCGACCTGGGTGCGGGCAGGTCGGATGTTGACGGGCGGATCAATGAGTCCCGTCGGGCGGATCACCTGCTCGACGAACACGCCGCCGCTCTCGTTCAGCTCCCAGCCGCTCGGCGTCGCCGACACCGCGACCGATTGCGGGCGCATCATGTCCCATTCCTCGAAGCGGAGCGGGCGGTTGTCCATGCAGGAGGGCAGGCGGAAGCCGTATTCGGCCAAGGTCGCCTTGCGGCGGAAGTCGCCGCGGAACATGCCGCCGATCTGCGGCACGGTGACATGGCTTTCGTCGGCGAACACCAGCGCGTTGTCGGGGACGTATTCGAACAGCGTCGGCGGCGGCTCGCCGGGGCGGCGCCCGGTGAGATAGCGCGAATAGTTCTCGATGCCGGCGCAGCTTCCGGTCGCCTCCATCATCTCGAGGTCGAAGGTGGTGCGCTGCTCCAGCCGCTGCGCTTCCAGCAGGCGGCCCTGGTCGTGGAGCTGGTCGAGCCGCTGCTTCAGTTCGGACTTGATCGACTTGATCGCCTGCACCAGCGTCGGGCGCGGCGTCACATAGTGCGAATTGGCGTAGATCTTGATGAATTCGAGCTCGTCCTGCTTGTGGCCGGTGAGCGGATCGAACTCCTCGATATTGTCCACGGTGTCGCCGAACAGGTTCACGCGCCAGGCCCGGTCTTCATAGTGCGCCGGGAAGATGTCGATGACGTCGCCGCGCACCCGGAAGGTGCCGCGGGTGAAATCGGCCTGGGTGCGCTTGTATTGCAGGGCGACGAGATCGGCGATGAGCTGGCGCTGGTCGATGCGCTCGCCCTTCTTCAGCGCAAACGTCATCGCCGTATAGGTCTCGACCGAGCCGATACCGTAGATGCAGGACACCGAGGCGACGATGATGACGTCGTCGCGCTCGAGCAGTGCCCGCGTCGCCGAGTGCCGCATGCGGTCGATCTGCTCGTTGATCGAGGAATCCTTTTCGATGTACGTGTCGGTGCGCGGCACATAGGCTTCGGGCTGGTAGTAGTCGTAATAGCTGACGAAATACTCGACCGCGTTGTCCGGGAAAAAATTCCTGAACTCGCCATAGAGCTGGGCCGCCAGCGTCTTGTTCGGTGCCAGGATGATGGCCGGGCGCTGCGTCGCCTCGATCACCTTGGCCATGGTGTAGGTCTTGCCCGAGCCGGTGACGCCGAGCAGCACCTGGGTGCGGTCGTTGCGGTTGATGCCCTCGACCAATTCCTTGATCGCGGTTGGCTGGTCGCCCTTCGGTTCGTATTCGGACTTGATGACAAAGGGCACGCCGCCTTCGGATTTCTCCGGGCGGGGCGGCCGGTGCGGGGTCCAGATCTTGGTCTCGCCGCCATCGCCCTTGAACTCCGGCCGGCCGTCGCGGATCAGGTTCTCCAGCGCCTCGGCGGTGGCCTTGACGCCGAGCGCCTCCATCTTGTTGCGCGGCGGACGCGCCAGCGCTTCCGCGTCGTCCTCCTCGGTTGGGAGGCCAAGCTGACGCGCCAGTTCCGGATCGAGCGTCGGTATGGTGGCGGCAGTTCCGTAAT
>NZ_JBFULT010000010.1:0-40643 GCF_054049755.1 Bradyrhizobium sp. P5_C11_2 | reverse complement strand
CTATTTGTCTGCCTGATACCTGCAGATCAAGAAAATAAAAATTGCATACTATTTGCGCCGCCGCTTCGAAACGGTTTGATTTTCCCTGCCCGCAAGACCATTCCGGTCGTCCCGCCTAATTTAAGCGCTGGTCATTGACAAGCCGATCGGCGGGCGGTAGCTCGGAGCTCAACCCTGATCTATGCGGGGCCGTTGGAATTCGCTGGGTTCCGCACCGTCTGGGTGCAACCCGTCGTAATCCTACCCTTCAAGGAACTTCCCGCAGTGCGGGAAGTCCGGGCATTCTGACTCCGCCTCTGTCTGGCGGACGAGGGCAGCGCGGAACTGACTCGGACGTGCTGCAGCGCTGAGCTGCAGACCGCTCGAGGCTGAGTTCCCTCACCCCTTCGTCCTGTCGGCCGCGGAGCTCATTTCCCCATGTCTTCTCATGTCTCTCCGATCCGGACCCGCCACCGTGCGGTTTCGCCGGTCCCGTCGTCGAACTCCGGTTCGGCTGCGCCCGGATCCAACCTTACCGTCACAAACCAGCCCACCGCCGCGATTCAGCCGTCGAAGCAGGCGGTGCGCAAACGTGGCCGGGGACAGGTCGAGCGCCTGGCCGCCAACATCGAGCGGTTCGGCTGCCTCGTCCCGATCCTCGTCACGGGTCGCGGCGAGATCATCGACGGCCACGCGATCTACGAGGCCTGCCGGCGGTTGGGTCACACGACCGTCGCCACCATCATCGTCGACCATCTCTCCGAGGATGAAGTCAGGGCGCTTCGCCTCTCACTCAATCGCATCACCGAGAGCAGCTCCTGGGATCCAGACGCACTAAAGCGCGAATTCACTCACCTGCTGGCCTTCGAGCCTGATCTCGTCGCGTTTAGCGGCTTCGATATGCCCGAGATCGATCTCGCTCTCAGCGCCATGGTCGTCGACGATTCCGATCCGGCCGACGCGATCCCGGAGCTGCAGGGAGAGCCCGTCTCTCGCACCGGTGATCTGTGGGTCTTCGGCGAGCACAAACTCCTATGCGGAAACGCTCGTGAACCGGAAAGCTACGCGGTTTTGCTCGCCGGTCAGCGCGCACAGAAGGTGACGACCGATCCGCCTTACGGCTGCTCGATCCGCAATCACGTCAGCAGCTCGCACGGCGAGTTCGTCGAGGGCTCTGGCATGAGCGAGGGTCAGGCTGAGGCGTACTTCGAATCCTTTCTCGACGCGATGATCCCGCACGTCGCGGATGGCGCGATCGTCGAGATGTTCATCGACTGGCGCGGCATGCAGGCGCTGGTGAGCGCTTCCCGCGGCGCGGGCCTTCAACAGCTCACGACCTGCGTGTGGGACAAGGGCCTGGGCGGCATGGGCTCGCTGTATCGCCAGCAGGCCGAGTTCGTGCTGGTCATGAAATGCGGGGCCGCCCGGCACATCAACAATGTCGCGCTGGGTCGGCACGGCCGCAATCGTACGACGATCTGGTCGGCGCGCGGCCTGAACGGGTTCGGGCCAGGACGGGAGGCGGCGCTCGCCCTGCACCCGACCGTGAAGCCGGTCGGCCTGATCGCCGAGGCTCTTCTCGATACCTCGCTGCGCGGCGGCCGGATCTTGGATCCATTTTGCGGCTCCGGCACGACCTTGCTCGCGTGTCACCGGACCGGAAGGATCGGTTACGGGATCGAACTCGACCCCGCCTACGTCGACGTCGCCGTCAGACGGATGGAGGCGCTGACGGGCTCGCCGGCCCGCCACGCTGCCACCGGGCTCACCTTCGCACAGGAAGCGGAGCGGCGTGCGCAGGAACCGAAACCTGCGCGGGCGGCTGATGCCGTCGCGGTAGAGGCGTGAGGAGGCCCCGATGTCTGACGATGCGATCAGGGCCAACGGTACCGAAGCCACTCACGCCGACGAATCTGTATCCGAGATGCCCGCGCGGGAAGAGGCTGCGGGCGGGCATGGACCGCAGGCCCGCACGGCGACCGGGCGCTTCCGCCCCGGCCAATCGGGAAATTCTCGAGGCCGGCCTCGCAAGGAACCCGAGCCTGTCTTCGCGATGATGGCGCGCGTCCTGGGCGAAGCCGTCCCGCTCACGCGCGGCGGCAAGGTTGTCGAGATGTCGTGCAGCGAAGCGATCTTTCGCGCGATGTGCCACAGGGCGATGACCGATCCGCGCCTGGGCAGGGAGGTCTTCCGGCTGGCCATAGCCAGGGAGGCCGCCGTCGATACCGCCGATATCGACGCACGCTTGGCGCAGGGCGAGGCGGCCCTCGCAAATTTCATCGCGCGGGTGCGGCGCCAAGCTCGAATCGACCTCACGGCCGAGAGCGAGACCGAGCAAGATTCTGTTGGCGACAACGACAATCCCCCATCCGATCCGGGGGCGAGCCATGAGTGAATCGATCGACATGATGTCGGCGGCGCTGCGCGCCGACCTCGCGCTCTTCGTCGAGCAGGCCTTCGCCACGCTCGAGCCAGGTACGGCATTCTCACCGAACTGGCACTACGAGCACCTGTGCTGGGCGCTGATGCGTGTGCTGCGCGGCGAGGTGCGCCGGCTGATCATCAACGTACCGCCTCGGTCCGGCAAATCGATCATCGCGAGCGTCGCGCTCCCGATGTTTGCCGTAGGGCACGCTCCGAACCGCCGGATCATCTGCGTGTCTCACACCGAGGATCTCGCGCGGAAGTTCAGCATCGATCGGCGCGCGATCGCTCAGTCGTCCTGGTTCGGTGCGGCCTTTCCCGCCTTTCGTCCGACGGGACGGCGCCCGCGCGATCTGGAACTGACTACGACACAGCGCGGTTCCGTATTGGCGGCCGGCATGGGCGGGGCGGTCCTCGGGCGCGGTGCCGATCTCATCGTGATCGACGACCCGATCAAAGCCGTGGACGCACTGTCGCAGGCCGAGCGTCGGCGGGTCAACGAGGCGTTCGACAGCACGTTGCTGACGCGCCTGAACGACAAGCAGCGCGGCGCCATCGTGATCGTGATGCAGCGGCTGCATGCCGATGATCTCGTCGGTCATGTCGTCGAGCGGGATGACTGGGAGGTGGTCTCGCTGCCCGCGATCGCGACCGAGGACGCCTGTCATCGCCTGAGCGATGTGCCCGGGGATTTCTATCGCCGCCCCGCCGGTGAACTGTTGCACCCGGCGCGCGAGCCGATGGCTGTCCTCGAGGAGATGCGACGAGCCCAGGGCTCGTTGACGTTCCAGGCCCAGTATCAGCAGGATCCCACGCCGGCCGGCGGCAACGTGATCCGCCGCGAATGGCTGCGCACCTACGATATCCCCCCAGCCCGATTCGATCGGATCGTGGTATCCTGGGACACCGCCTCCACGCTGTCGGAGGCCAGCGACTGGTCTGTGGGAACCGTATGGGGTGCAGTCGGGCTCGACTATTATCTGCTCGACGTGGTCCGCGATCGCTTAGAGGCGCCCGATCTGCGCGAATCGATCATCGCGCTCACCGAGAGGTGGCGCGCGGATGTGACCTTGATCGAGAAGACCCACCTCGGGCACGCCTTGCTGCAAGATCTGCGTCGCTCTGGGGCTCTCGCGCCGATCCTCATCGAGCCGCGCTACGACAAGGAAGCGCGGTTGTTAGCTCAATCGGCTCGGTTCGAAGCGGGTCAGGTTCATCTGCCCGCCAAGGCGCCCTGGCTGGGGGCCTTTGTCGGAGAGCTGCTCTCGTTCCCGAATGGGCGCCATGACGATCAAGTCGATGCGACGACGCAAGCGTTGCATCACTTGACGGCACATCGCGCGCGGGTCGAGCCGCGGGTCCGGCGGAGCCGTGACAGCATCCGGGGCTTGCGCGCCTCTCGGCAAGTCGCCGCCACCGCAGCTGCAGCCCGCGACGCGGCCGCCGATGACAGGCCGGACTCCGGATCGAGCGGACCGCGCATCATCCGGATGCCCGCATCAACCGCGACTCCGATGCCCGACGAGAGCGAAGTCCGCGGTCGCCCGCGGCGGCGTTCTGCGGGTGACGAACGCACGGCATGAGGGGCCGCTCCCACCTGCAGATCTCCGGTAGGCCGGCGTACGACCACGCGTCAGATCTCGCAGTCGCCGCGATCACAGACGTCTGATCCTGATCGAGCTCCAGCCTTCAGTGAGTGGGACGACACCGCATCAGTACGGCGTTGCCCATGCGGAGACAGGATCAGGTGCTGGAACATCAAAGTGCGTTTCAGAGACGCCGGGAAAGGAGCGGTCAGGTCCCGCTCGACCGACCTTTGTAGATTCGCAGCCGCCGTCTTGGGTAGCAGCTTCGAGCGGACGCTCGAACCGCAGATGATCTTCCAGCGATCGAATCGATGCCGTTGCTCCAACATTCGACTGGACTCCGACAGCGATTGGAGCGTGAATGAGTGCGCTACGAAGCATACGGCTTCGCGAAATCTAGGCGAGAAAACCGTGACGATGGCTGGCTCAAGTGTTTCACCTATGCGCCTACGGTTGACCTGCAGCCAGAAATGACTCGCCTCGTAATGCGGACCTTCTCCGATCCGATCGCGGCGGTGGCGTCGAGCTGAGGCGGACTGCGCGAAAGCAGGCGTGCAAATTCGGCGATCGGGTCGCCCCGCAGGCTCATCAGGCCGCGTGCGGGGTCATGGCAGTGGCGGGGCAGATCCCGCCGCCAGCCCGAGGCGCGCCATGTACTCCCGTTGTCCAAGTCAGCTCGGCTCTCTCCTGTCTGCGTTCGACCGTCATTCCGGAGAGCAGGCGGTTCGCCGGCCTTCGGCTGGATGCCTGACGCTATCCTCCACCCCGGCGGCTTGAGGGTGGTCATGTCGAACCGCAGGATTTCGTGGGCCGCGGCGCTCCGTGAATTGAAGACCGATCGTGTCGTCCGTTGCGCAGTACGCGAGGAGCGCTTGCGCACGAGCGCAGGTCTGCGCGGTGCGCCGAGTCTCGCCATGAGCGTTTGGCGCGGACGCTCCGGTCGCCGCTACGTCGTGGTCATCCAGCCCCTCAATTCTCCCGATTTGGTTGCGGATCAGGCGGCCGTCATCCTCGCGGTCGCTCGCGATCCACACGGGCAGGCCAACCTCGTCGCGGCCCGCGCTTGCGAGGCCGGCGATCCGGGCTTCCTCGGCTGGCTGGCCGCCTGTGCCAATCTTGGCGCCGGCGAGGTGCACGCATACCGGCTGTCCGAGGCGCGGTCTGAGCGCATGGCGATCGCGGCGGACCTGAACGGGCCAAGGCCGGATGCCATTGCGGAGATGGCGTGATGGCGCGCCGCGAGTTCAGCAAGGCGGTGCTGCGTGCCGCTCTCACCCGCGCGGACGGGCGCTGCGAGGGGCAGCTCACGGATGAAAGTCGCTGTCCATGCAGATTGCAGATCGGGCGCTTCCAATTTGACCACATCGTTCCCGCCGCCCTGACGGACGACGCCTCTTTGGACAATTGTCAGGTGCTGTGCCGCCCCTGCCATGCGGCCAAAACGGTGAACGATGTCGGCGTGATCGCTCGGGTGCGACGGATTCGCGATCGACATGCGGGCATCGCTGACCCACACCGCCGGCTTTTGCCAGGCAGCAGGGCTAGCCCGTTCAAGCGGCTGATCGGCGGCGGGATCATCCGCCGTGAAACCGGCGAGCGGCTAGATCGGGGCGAGCGATGAGAAGCTGCTGATCCGTGCCTTCCGCCGAGCAGGCACGCGTGAGCACAGCATTTCGGCCTTCCTATCGCATTCTGCATCGACAATCGTTGACTAAGGTAGAGGTCGCGTCTGCTCCTTTGTCGATTCTTGTCTCGACGAATGCTCGGGAAATTCGCTGGCCTTCACCTCATATGCAGGTGAACATCCGCGGCATCCCCCATCCTTCCTAACAATTACTGCGATGCGGGAGTTCGTTGCATATGGATGTCGCCAATGTTCGGCGGGTAACGGCACGACTGGAGTTGAATTTGCCGTGCTTCAGTCTTGAGCTGCGGCCGGCTGAAATTCTCTTTCCACCTGACGCTCTGTAATCCTGTGGATCAATATTGGGATGATTCTTAGGAATTATTCGATGATCTGAACATTCCAAAAAGCACGCCGAACTTCAGCTCTTCAGCCGCCGAGATCACGCGTGACCGTCAAGAGCATGTCGGCCATGTAGTCGAGCATTGGCTCGGTGACGCCCGGCCAGACCCCGATCCAGAAGCTGTCTCGCATGATCTTGTCGGTATGCGTCAGGATCCCGTGCACCCGGTACGTTACATCCCGGAAAGCGGGTTGCCGGGTCAGGTTCCCGGCGAAGAGTAGCCGGGTCCCGACCCGCTTCTCCTCGAGCCGCGCCACCAGGGCATTCCGGTCGATGCCCGCTCCGTCCCGCACCGTCAGCAAATAGCCGAACCAGCTCGGCTCGGAGCCCGGCGTGGCCACGGGCAGATGATACAGCCGGTCGAGACCGCGTTCCCGCAACCGCCGCTCGAGACCGTCGAAGTTCTCGCGACGGCGCGCGACGAAATGATCGAGCTTGGCAAGCTGGCTCACCCCGAGAGCGGCCTGCATGTCGGTCATCTTCAAATTGTAGCCGATGTGGCTGTACGTATACTTGTGATCGTAGCCGTGCGGAAGGTCACCAAGCTTCCAGCCGTAGCGGTTATTGCACGTGTTGCTGACCCCGGGTTTGCAGTAGCAATCCCGGCCCCAGTCCCGAAAGGACTCGGCGATCTTGGCGAGGGGGCCGCGCTCCATCAGCACGGCCCCGCCCTCCCCCGTAGTGATGTGGTGGGCAGGGTAGAAGCTGAGGGTCGCGAGGTCTCCGAAGGTGCCCACGCCCTGGCCGCCGATCTTCGCGCCGAACGCGTCACAGCAATCCTCCACCAGCAGGAGACCGTGGCGGCGGCAGAGTTCGGCCACTCGCACCGCGTCGAAGGGGTTCCCGAGGGAATGCGCGATCATGACGGCGCGGGTCTGCGGCGTGATCGCCGCCTCGAGGAGTGCGACATCGACGTTGTGCGTCTCGAGGTCGACATCGACGAAGACGGGGACGCATCCGGCCTGGACGATCGGTGCGACCGTCGTGGGGAAGCCGGCCGCCACGGTGATTACCTCGTCGCCCGGCCTGATCCGGCGCTCCCCGAGCTTCGGCGAGGTCAGCGTCGCGAAGGCGAGCAGGTTCGCGGCGGACCCCGAGACGGTGAGCTTCGCGTAGCGGCGGCCGAAGGCGGCGGCCAGCTCGGTCTCGAACCGGTCGGCATAGCGCCCCGCGGTCAACCACATATCGAGGGACGCGTCGATCAGGTGGGCACAATCCTCCGCGTCCATGACCTTGCCGGACGGGGGGATGTAGGTCTCTCCGGGCACGAACGGCGCTTGCGCGCGCGCTTCGAAATGGGTCCGGGCGAGGGTCAGGACTTCTTCGCGCAGGGCGTCGGTCATCGGCTTACGGCCTCTTCTCGTCCAACATCCCGGACGCGGCAGCGCGTCCGGGTTGCAACATCGCTCCAGTCGCCAGCATTGGCTTTTCGTGGAGTGCGCGCTGCGTGTTCATTCGTGTCCAAGCACCAGCTCTCTGGTGCGCGGGACGTCCCATCGGCCGCTCAGAACGGGGTGACGAAGGCGTCGAGACCGGGGTGTCCGCGGTCCCGCTCCGAGAGGATAGGCCGCGGGATGCTCCAATCGAAGCTGAAGCTGTCCCAGCGGATTCCCCGGTCGGCGTCCGGGGCGTGAACTGAGGTCACCAGGTACAGGAGCGTCGCCTGCGCTGAGCGCACGGCGAAGCCGTGAGCGCAGCCCTCCGGCACGTAGACGCCCGTGGGGCCATCGCCGCCGATCTCCAGGGCGACCGCACGGCCGTAGGTGGGCGACCCGCGCCGGAGGTCGAGGACGACATCCGTCGCAGTGCCCGTGAGGCACCAGACGAGCTTCGCGTGCTGGTGGGGCGGGACCTGGAAATGCATGCCGCGGATCACATCGCGCACCGACGTGGAGCAGTACACCTCCTTGAAGTCAGCCCTGATGCCATGGGCCGCGAGGCCGGGAGCATGCATGAGCTTGTGGAAGCTCCCGCGCGGGTCGTGGCCGCCCGGCGCGTGGAGGGAGACGACATCCGCGAGGTCGGTTGGATGCGGGTCGAACATCAGGGTGACTTTCCTAAGAGCCCGCCGAGCCCCGTCTCCAGATCGATCGCGGCGGACCAGCCGGGGAGGAGCGGACCGAGCCACGGACGTATCACCTCGCGGGGACGGTAGGGCCGTCCTCCCCAGTTGGCCAGGACCGGGCGCCCGCCGAGGTGCTCGATCCGGGCGACCAAGCTCCGGAGAGAGAGCGTCTCCGGCCCGCACAGAGCGAAGCTCTCGCGCGTTCCCGCTGCCGCAGCGCGGACGCGCGCCAGCCCGACGCGGACGCCCGCGACGACGTCATCCACGTGCAGGAGGTTGATGCTCTGCTCGCCCGGCGAAAGGTCGAGGCGGGTGCCAGCCCGCTGGGCCTGGAGCAGGGCCGAGACGAGCTTGCCCCGAAGATCCTCCGGCCCGTAGGTATCGGTGAGCTTCAAGGTCAGGACGGCGAAGCCCTCCGCCTCGATGTAGTAGGCGGCGATGTCCTCGAAGGCCTGTTTGGTCGCCGCGTAGAGCGTCGCTGGATTGTAGCGATCGCCGTCGAATTGTTGCCAGACCGTGCCAAAATTCACGAGGCGGGTCACCCCGCAGCGCGCCATCGCGTCTAGAAGCTGCGTGCCGAACAGCAGATTAGCCTCGACGAGCGGGATGATGTGGGCGGGTCCGTGAATCCCGACGAACATGGTTGCCGCATGGATCACGGCGTCGGGCGCGAAGGCGCGCACCAGATCGTACAGGCCGTCCGTCGAACCATCGTGGCGTAGGATCGTCGCCCGCGGATCGACGCGGGCGACATCCGAGCGCGCCCGCACGAGGGCGCCAACCGCGCAGCCGGCATCGGCCAGTCCTCGCACGAGCCGGCCGCCGACGAATCCGGTCCCGCCCGTGACGAGCAGGCGCTCCGGCGGCCCGAACGGCTCTACCAAGTCTTCCACGGTGCCCGCCGGGACGCCCATAGCGTCTCGAGATTCGTCCTGTCCCGCAGCGTGTCCATGGCTTGCCAGAAGCCGTCATGGATGAACGCTTGAAGCTCGCCCGCGCGCGCCAGATGCTCGAGCGGGACCCGCTCCCAGATGGTGTCGTCCCCTTCGACCAGATCGATCACCGAGGGCGAGAGCAGGAAGAACCCGCCGTTGATCCAGCCGCCCTCATTGGCGGGCTTCTCCTCGAAGGCCGTGACTTGCGTGTCCTCGAGGGCGAGATATCCAAAGCGCTTGTCCGGGCGAACCGCCGTGACCGTGGCCTGCTTGCCATGGGCTCGGTGAAAGGCGATCTGGGCCGTGAAATCGACGTCGCACACGCCGTCGCCGTAGGTGAGGGCGAACATCTCCTCGCCCTCTAGGTGGTGACGGACCCGCCTGAGCCGGCCGCCCGTCATGCTGGTCTCTCCCGTATCCACGAGCGTCACGGTCCACGGTTCGGCGGTCTTCCGATGGATCTCCATCCGGTTGTCCGCGACATGAAACGTGACGTCGCTCATGTGCAAGAAGTAGTTCGCGAAATATTCTTTGATGATGTAGCCCTTGTAGCCGAGGCAGATCACGAAATCGTTGATGCCGTGCTGGCTGTAGCCCTTCATAATGTGCCAGAGGATTGGCCGACCGCCGATCTCGACCATGGGCTTCGGGCGCGTCGTGGTCTCCTCGGACAGGCGCGTCCCGAGACCGCCTGCCAGGATGACGGCCTTCATCGCCCGGTCTCCGGCCCAGCGCGCTCGGTGCGAAGGCGGAACGGATCGGCAGGTGCGGTCACGGATGGTTCCTCCCGCTCGGTGCCGCCGCCACGGCCCGGCGATAGGCGGCGATCTGTGTCTCGACGAGATCCCGGGCGGCTGTCGGCTCCTCGCAATAGCTGCGGTACCATATCATCGTCTTCTGCACCGTGGACGCGAAGTCGAGCGAGGGGCGCCACCCTAGATTCGCCTCCGCCTTCGCGGTGTCCAGCTTGAGGATGCTTGCCTCGGCGACGGTCGCGGGTTCAATCACGACCGGGATCGGTTCGCCGCCCCACGCCGCGAGGGCCTGCTCGACGAGGCGCCGCACTGTCACCTCGCTCGCCCGGGGTGGACCGAAATTCCAGGCCCCGGCCGCACCGTCGTCGCCCGCGAGGAGGCGCTCGCCGAGGAGGAGGTAGCCGTGCAGGAGTTCGAGCACGTGCTGCCAGGGCCGGACGGCCTCCGGATGACGCAGCACCAGCGGTGCGCGCGCGCGGATCGCCCGCACGAGATCGGGGACGAGGCGGTCCTCCGACCAGTCGCCGCCGCCGATGACGTTACCGCCCCGCGCCGTGGCTAGCCGCAGGCCGGAGCCCGTCAGCAGGGTCTGACGGTAGCTGGATGCCACGATCTCGGCCGCGGCCTTGCTCGCGCTGTAGGGATCTTTGCCGCCGAGCGGATCCGTCTCGCGATAACCCCAGACCCACTCTCGGTTCTCGTAGCACTTGTCGGACGTGACACAGACAACGGCCCGCACCGTCTCTGTGTGCCGCGCCGCTTCCAGCACGTGGGCCGTCCCGATCGCGTTGACCGCGAAGGTTCCGAGTGGATCCGCGTAGGAGCGGCGCACCAGCGACTGCGCCGCCAAATGGAAGACGATCTCCGGGCGGAAGCCGCCGAGCGCGGTCTGAACAGCATCGAAGTCGCGGATGTCGACGATCTCGGAGCGCATGCGGCTGCCGAGATCGAGATCCCGGAAGAGGTTGAACCTGTCGGGCTCGGGCGCGAGCGCCAATCCGGCCACCTCCGCCCCGTCCCGAAGGAGACAGGACGCGAGCCAAGCGCCCTTGAAGCCCGTATGTCCTGTCACTAGGACGCGCACACCGCGATAGGAATTAAACATCGAGACTGGATCCTGCCTGAAGCATTGCACTCCGGCATGGTAGATAAATGGTTAACTGAAACAGTGTACCACCCAGCCTCGCGACGTTTCTGCAGCCGACGGGGGCTCAGCAAGCCTCGATCGATCGGCGCCGGAAGAATTCCGAGTTGGCAACCATAAGGTGGGCAATTATCGCAAGATTCGATCAGGGCGATGTAGCCGGGGTGATGTAACGTGCACAATATCTCGAATACAGAGCATGCGCATCCTTGCGCGAAATCGCGCGACGCGGGTGTGGCTGCGGCTGCGCTGAAAGATCTGATGCCCAAGCTCGCGGGTCTGAGGCCGGGCAAGATCGCCGTCGTCACGCCCTATTATCGGGAGAGCCTCCAGGAACTCCTCCTGGCGCACCAGAGCGTCATGGCGCAGGATGCCGCTGTCACGCACATCATGGTGGCGGACGGGCACCCGAATCCGGCGGTCGCGGGCTGGAATTGTCAGCATCTTGTCCTGCCCTCGGCGCACGGTGACGCCGGGAATTTCGCGCGGGGCGTCGGCGCRCTCCACGCCTTTCAAGGTGGAGCGGAGTGCGTGTGCTTCCTCGACGCCGACAATTGGCTCGAGCCGAACCACGCTTCGAGCCTCTACAGTGCCATCACAGCGACGGAATCCGATGTCGGGGTCAGCCGCAGGGCCCTGCGGCGACTCGACGGGAGCGTGCTGGACCCCCTGGATCCGGAGAGCGATGGATTCCGGTTTGCCGATACCGGCACCGTGATGCTGCGCCGGTCGGCGCTCGAAATTGCTGCGCTGTGGGCGACCCTGCCGGCCGAACTCAGCGGTGCCGGGGACCAGTTCATCTGGGCGGCGGTAAACAATCGGGGGTTTAAAGTGGCACGGACCGATACCCCGAGCATGAATTATAAGACGAGATGGGCTGTTCATTACGTGGGACGCGGAGAGGTCCCGCCGCGCGGCGCCGTCGATCTCACGATCGTGCGGAAATCGGAGGCTCACTGGCAGGCCCTCACGGACGCGGAGCGTCGGCGTATCATCCTCGGCCACCGGTGAGGGCGATCGATGGCAAGGCGACGACCTCGTGCTGCCGCCGCACGGTGGGTACCTCGGTCCGCTGAATGCCATCGATGCCGTGCGCGCGATCCGGGACGTCCAGTCCGGCGTGGCGCCGCATCGCGCCGTTTGATCCGGAGTGGGGATCCCATCGAGCGTCAGGATCGATGTCCGCCTGAACGGGTGGATATCGTAAAGGCCGGATGCAGGATCCGGGTCGCGAAGCGGGCTGGCGAGAAAATGCAGGTCAATTACTTGGCGCAAAAATTCGCGTTATACTGTTCGATGGGTCTGAATGAATCATGAGCGCAAATTCGACGGCGGTTTCGCCTGAAAATTGGATCGATCGGGTCGCAGATCATCCCTGGATTTTCGGAAGATTAGATGGTCTGCTGATATCGCCTTACGTGCTGCTGTATCGCGACGGGCACATTGGTGGTCTCGACGACCGCCGCTTCCGGCGCTGGACAGCCCAGGGTGGCGGTGTCGCGTTCCTCGACGAGGCCGGCGCCTGCGCGATGACGTTCCTGATGGGCGAGCCGGGTCCCGAATCCCGAACGCTCCTCGTCGAGAACGCCGCGCAGGCCGATGCCGTCCATTGCCTGATCGAGACCGCGTCGTTGCTCACGGAGCCGGAAAAGGAGATTGCCTGCACGCTGGCGCCTCTTTCGCAGCGACGGCCAAACCTCGTCGTCCTCCGTGCCGGGACGGAGTCGGTGCATCCGTCGTGGCCCCGGGACATCGCAAACTGCGACCGGAACTGGGATCTCTGCATCAGCTGGTACGACAGCGCCGAGAGCTTCTCAGGCTGCGAGCCGGCAGAGTACAGCGTCCTGCAGAACACGACGCGAAAATACCAGAGCTTGCACAAGCTCCTGTACCCCGGCAGCCCTCTACTCCACTACGACTACGTCGCCTTTCCCGACGACGACATTCAAATGAGTTGGCGCGACATCAACCACATGTTCGAGATAGCGCGCTGTCACAACCTGGCCCTGTGCCAGCCCGCCGTGCATCCTGCGAGCTTCTTCTCGCATCAGATCACCGTTCAGCAGGCGGACAAACGGCTTCGCTTCACGAATTTCGTCGAGGTCATGTTTCCGATCTTCTCGCGTTCCGCGCTCGGGCGCTGCCAGGGCAGTTTTCTGCTGTCCGGCAGCAGCTGGGGACTCGATCAGCTCTGGCCGAGGCTCCTCGGCGGCCATCGCTACCAGATCGGGATCATCGACGCTGTCGCGGTCAAGCATATGCGTCCGGTCGGAAACTCGTACGACATCGCGGGCGCGTTCGCCGACAAGCATCGGCTCATCCAAACATTCGCCGCCCCCGAGGATTACCGGGAATTCGGCCTGATTGTATGATGCACGTCCCCTGTGCTCCGGCGGACGGGCACGGGACGCGGGGCGGCCGGGACGCCGTCCGCATTCGGGCCGGCTGCGCGTCGTCGGCCGCCACGCCCGGCACCGTCGAGCGGAGTGGCAGACCGGAGTGGCCGCAAGTGCCCCCTGGAATGCCTCCGCTTCGTAGCTAGGGTCCGTCGACGAAGAGACGGACGATGAAGAAGAGCCGGTTCTCGAATGCGGTGCTCTACGACCCGTTCGAGGCAATCATCGCGGCGGGAGCGTATGGTGCGAAGTTGTGCGGCGCGGGCGGCGGCGGCTTCTTCCTCGCGCTCATTGATCCGGATCGGCTTCCGGCGCTGACCGAGCAGGTGGCGCCGCTGTCCGTCGTTCCAATCTGCATCGATGTCGACGTCTCCACCTTGATCTATCGTCAGACTCGCTGAGCGGCGACCTCAGATCATTCCAGACATGCCGTAGGCGGCCTGAGGTCTCATCGCGACGAGAGGCGACGATGCGAATTCTGATCACTGGCGGCGCTGGTTATATCGGGACGATCCTGGTGCCGATGCTCCTCGAGCGCGGACACCACGTGACGGTGCTCGACACGTTCAAATCTGGCGCGCCAGACCTGTTCTCGGCTTGCCAGTACGACACGTTCGAGCCGATCAAGGGCGACGCGCGCGATGCGCGCATCCTCGACGAGCTGATCCCGAAGCACGACGTGCTCATCCCCCTCGCGGCCCTAGTCGGCGCCCCCCTGTGCAAGGTGGACACGATCGGGGCCACGACGCTGAACCGCGACGCAGTGATCGCCCTGGTCCAGCGCGCGGGCGGCGAGCAGAGGATTGTCTACCCGACGACCAATTCGGGCTACGGCGTCGGCCAGGCGGGCAAGTTCTGCACCGAGGACTCGCCCCTGCGGCCGATCTCGCTCTACGGCACCACCAAGGTCGAGGCCGAGAAGGCCGTGCTCGACAGTGGGCGCGGCGTCAGCCTGCGGCTGGCGACAGTGTTCGGCATGGCGCCGCGCATGCGCCTTGACCTCCTCGTCAACGACTTCACGCACAGGGCCGTGACCGACCGCGCGCTGCTGGTCTTCGAGGGTCACTTCAAGCGCAGCTACATCCACCTCCGCGACGTCGCCAAAGGCTTCATCCACGCGATGGACAATCACGACCGGATGCGCAGTGAGGCGTACAATCTCGGCCTGTCGAGCGCCAACCTGTCGAAGCTGGAACTCTGCGCGCGCATCAAGACGCACGTCCCGAATTTCGTCTACGTCGAGGGCCCGATCGGCGAGGATCCAGACAAGCGCGACTACATCGTGTCCAACGCGAAGCTAGAGGCGACCGGCTGGTTCCCCGATTTCGACCTCGACCGGGGAATCAAGGAGCTGATCAAGGGCTTCCGGATGATCCGCAACTCGCGATTCGCCAACGTGTGATGCGAACGGCTCCAGTCCAGCAGCGATCGCCCCGCCGGGCGCCCCGACAAGTCGGCCGGCGCGCGAACGGACCGAGGTGCCCATGAGCGCGATCGTCGATTTTCTCACGCAGACCCGCGACACCTTCCAGGCGGCCATCGACGATTCCCGCTTCAAGGCAATCCTCGCCGAGATCGCCGACATGGTGACAGCGTCCCTGCGCGGTGGCGGCAAGCTCCTGACCATCGGCAACGGCGGGAGCGCCGGCGACGGGCTGCGGCCGACGATCGCGTGGTATCGCGAGGCCTATCGCGACGGGGCTCACCATGCCGGGGCCTGAGCGCGACATCGTCATCGGGGCGGACGGCTTCCTTGGGCGCAACCTCGTCCCGCGGCTCCGGGCCGAGGGCCGCGAGGTCGTCGGGATCGGTCGGGCGGCGGGCGACCTCTCCGAGTGGGCGAATGTCGAGCGGGCTTTGCGCGCCGCGCCCCCGGCCGCCCGGATCTTCCACGTGGTTACCCGCCAGCGCACCGGCGCGGTGCAGTACGACATCCAGGGCGAGCTCCTGGCGATCAACGCCCGGGTCCACCTGAACGTCCTCGAGGCGTGGCGCCTGTACCACCCGTAGGCCAAGCTCGTCTCCACGGGCTCGTCCTGCACGTATCCCGAATCGGCGGAGCCGCTTTCCGAGGCGCGCTTCGGCCAGGAGCCCACGCACCCGTCCGTGATCGGGTACGGGCTCGCCAAGCAGGTCCTGGCGACGGGCTCGGCGGCCTACGCGCACCAGTACGGCCTGAGCTTCCTGCACTGCGTGCTGGCGACGCTCTACGGCCCGCACGACAACAAGGTCTCCGACCGCAGCCACTTCGTCGGCGCCCTGCTCGACCGGGCCGTGCGGGAGAAGGCAGCGGGCGCGCAGCAGTTCGAGGTCTGGGGCAACCCGCAGACCGTCCGCGAGGTGCTGTACGTCGACGACCAGATCGACGCGATCCTGGCGGCCGACCGGGCGTTCAACAACGAGATCCTCAACCGCGCCGCCAACACGCCCGTCACCGTCGAGGCGGTGGCGCGGGCGGCTCTGGCCGCCCTCGACTGGTCCGTCCCCCTGGTGAGCCCGCCCGGCTCGTTCCAGGGCGCGGCCTACAAGATGCTCGACTCGATGCGGTTCCTCGACCGGACCGGCTGGCGGCCGCGCATCGATCTCGAAGCGGGCCTGCGCAGGCTCGCCGCGGCGGAATACGCCGACCGGTAGCGAGCCGCCGCATTCGGTTGTCGGAGGCCCAGGCCCGGTCTCGCTCGCGCGGCCCTGTCTTCCGTGCTGCTGCCTCGGGGGAGGCGAACGCCGCCAGCGCGCCTTCGAGAAATCTCCAGGTGACGCTGGCGACGCGCGATGCGAGGGCGTCGCTCCAGGGCCTCTCGGGGGTTCAGGCCTTCGCCATGGAGGCCGCGGCGGCATGAAGCCCCCAGCGGACGAGGTCATGCGCCTCCTGCGCCGTCTTGGCCTCTGCGTAGCACCGCAGCTCGGGTGCATTTCCCGAGGCTCGGAAATGGATCGTGCGCCCGCCATTGAGCCCGATCCGAATCCCGTCCTGCTGGTCGAGCGAGTCCGGTGACCCGATCGGCTCGAGGAAGGCGGCCCTGAAGTCCGCATCCCGCAGTCGTTCGAGGAAAGCGGCGCTCGCCTCGGAAGGGGTGTTCGGCAGGCGATCGCTGGCCATCTCCCCGGCATCGAGGGACGCCACGAGATCCGCCAGGGAAGTGCCGGCTGCGCGGGCTGCGGCGAGGGTGGCCAGGATCGGCAGCATCGCATCGCGCGTGGCCAGGGCGGGCAGTGTCCTGCCGTCGACGGTAACGTCCGATCCGAGCAGGAACCCACCGTTCGCCTCGAACCCGACGACGATCCGCGCCCCGGCAGACGTCGCCTGCTCCATGCCGGCGATGACGAAGGGCGAGCCGACCTTTGTGCGCACAACCGTCCGGAAGCCCCCGGACTGCTCGAGGGCCGAGCCGGCCGTGACCGGCACCACCACGGTGTCGGCGCCGAGGTAACGGGCGGTGATGAGCCCGAGCACGTCGCCCCGCAGGATCTGGCCCGTGCCGTCGGCCACCAGCGGCCGGTCGGCGTCGCCGTCCGTGGTCACGAGCGCGTCGAAGGCGCCCGGCGCCATGACGTCCCGGATGAAGGCGATGTCCTCGGGACGATGGGCCTCGGTATCGATCGGCACGAAGATCTGCGACCGGCCGATCGGCGTCACCTGCGCGCCGAAGGCGGCGAGCAGATCGGAAAGCAGGTCGCGGGCGACCGAGCTCTGCTGATAGACCGCGATGCGCAGGCCCTTCAGGATGCCCGGCGCGAAGGCGGTCCCGTAGCGCTGCTGATAGCGCGTGATGGCGTCGGGCTCGGGCGTAGCGGACGACGCAGCCGGTTTATCGTCGCCGGCCGGGACGTCCGCCAGGGCGGATAGGATCGCCGCCTCGTCGGCTTTGGTGATCTCGCCGTCGGGGCGGTAGAATTTCAGGCCGTTGCGATCCTCAGGGATGTGGCTGCCCGTGACCATGACCGCGTAGGCGCCCCGCCGCATCGCTTCGAGGGCCAGGGCTGGGGTGGGCAGCGCGCCGCAATCGATCGCGGTGAAGCCGGCGGCCGCGGCCGCCTCCGCCACCGTGGCCGCGATGCCGGGGCTGCTGTCGCGCAGATCCCGCCCGATCACGACGTGGCGGCGGTCACCGTCTGCCGAGACGGATCGAAGGAACGCGCTGGCATAGGCATAGCTCGGTCCGCCGACGAGGTCCGTCACGAGACCCCGCAGGCCGCTCGTCCCGAATTTCAGACTGCTCACGGTCGCTCCATCATCTCCGCATCGATGCACACGTCCGAGATCGATGCCGCAAACCGCGAGCGATCACAACGCCGCCCACCGGAATGCTGCTCTCGCTGAGGCCGAGGTTTCTTCTCCGTCGGACGCGCCCGGTGGGGGCCGCTCCGGGGCCGAATCCCCAGCGCGCCGTACCGCATCGGTCATAACATCAAGAGGCCGTCAGCTGCTGTTCGAGATGCGCGCGAAGGATCGAGTAGTGTCGGACGAGTTCGTCGAGCCGCTCCGCGTTCGCCGTGCCGGTCGCCGCCGAATCGAGTGGCGGACGGTAGGCGGCCGCGTAATGGGCGGCCTGCGCCTTGAGCTTCGTAGCGACGAAGTCCAGATCGGCCGACCAGACGGCTTCCGCCCGGACTAGTTGGAGGCGCCTGGAGATCTCGAGCCAGTTCAGATCGAGGGCGATGCCGCTGCCCATCTCCTTGAACAGGTCGAACATCGAATCGAGGATCGCGATCGCGGTCTGCGCCGACATGGCCCTGCCCTCCGTCAGGACCGCGCGGCCACGAGGTCGGGGCGCGCGTACCAGTCGTCGAACAGGGAGAGCTGACGGAACCGCCGCCGGTAGCCCTGACCGGTCAGCAGCGCGTCGATCGACTCGCGGCTGGCCGAGAAATTGTGCTCGACGCTGATCAGCGCGATGTCGTGACGCGTGAAATCGAAGCTCTGCAGCACGTCGAACTCGCCGCCTTCGACGTCGATGCTCATATAGTCGATCCGCCGGGGCGCGCGGGCCTCCGCCAGGAACCGCTCCAGCGAGATCGTGACGACCGGGTATTGCCGGCGGTCCTGCCGGAACTGCGCGTGGAAGTCGCCGCCGGCGAAATCCTCCATCCCGGAGAGTTCACCGATGTTGACCTCGTTGAACAGGACCTCGATCCCGTCGGTCTTGTAGACGCACTTGTCAGAAATGTAGCAGGCGCGGTTCTTCCGCAGCGCCGCATGCCAGGCCCGGGCCGGCTCCGCGAGGGCGCCTTGCCAGGCGTAGGTCTTCTCCAGCAGGAGCGTGTTGCTGAGGCTGACGCCGTCGCAGGCGCCGAACTCCACGAAGTAGCCGTTGCGCTTCTCCTGCAGCTCGTACAGCACCCACAGGTCCTGCAGCAGCTGTGCGTTGGAATACGGCGCCATCCGCGTGGCGAAGGACAGGAAGTCGAGTTCGGCGTCGAGGATGTGCGGCCGCGCGTCCAGATTGTCCCTCAGGTTGATCAGGGCATTGAACACCGTCAGGAGTTCGACATCCATGGTCTTCGGCTCCAGTCCTCGGACGGAATCGCGCGCGAGCTTTGGGATTTCAGCTGCGTGCCGACGTTTGCACCCGCGTGCGCGTGGCTGCCAGGATCCGGTTCGATCCTTCGAACAGGACACCGTGCTGGAGCGCGGCGGGTCCCTGATCCGGTACGGTGCGCGCCGCGTTGCGGATCGCGGACAGGAAGCGCTTGCGACTGAACCCGTAGGGCCGCAGGCTCCCGATGAGCGCGTCAATCAGGGTCGACGTCGCCTCGGACCGCGCCCGGGCCAGATCGCGCTCGCGCAAGACGGCGTCGCGCTCGGCCTTGAGGAGGGTCAATTCGACCTGCTGCTGCTGGATCCGGCGGATGTAGGCGGTCTCGATGGCATGAACGGCATTCGTCATCGTGCAGCAGCCCTGACCCGGAGCGGGTTAACATTTCGATGCCGAACCATCGGTCGGCGGCGCCCGGGCGGATGATCACGCCGGCTTCGGATTGCGCGGCTGTCAGCTACAGGCGCAACCCCCTGCTCATCCCTGCATCTTGCTGACGACGTGCTTGACGAGTAGAAGGCCGATGCTGGCGCAGGTCAGCCCGAACATGATCACGTACAGATAATCCACTTGGATGCCTGCATAGGGATAGTAGGCGGACCTGACCCACTCTGCCAATTGCATGGCGGGGTTGTACTTCATCCAGTAATATACCTTGTCGGGCATGTAACTCGGAAGGAACATAACACCGCTGGAGACGTACAGGATGATGCTGAACAGCGCGTAGCCGATCAGCCAGCCAGGAAAGAAGCCGATGATCGCCACGTTGATCGTCCCGATCCCGACGCCCAGGATGATGGCGGCGAGGTAGCCGCACATCGCCGTAAAGGGTTGCGCGGGGATCGGGTCGGTCCCGATGACGATCAGAATGGAGCAGACGACCAGCAGCGCGAGGAAGCCGGTCACGATCTCCACGAGGATGCGGGCGAGGATCACGTCGAACAGCTTGACCTGCGGGTAGTAGGTCAGCGGCCGGTTCATGATCACCGCCTTCATAACCTCGCGGGAAATATACTGGAAGACCAGGACCGGAACCGCACCCGTCGCGAAAAACAGAGCCCGATTGTCGCCGAGCGGCGCCGCCAGCTTCTGGAAGGTGTAGATGGCGATCAGCATGAAGACATGCACGCAGGGCCAGAGCACGACCACGCCGTAGCCCCAGAGCGAGGCGCCGAAACGGGTGCGCATATCCCGCAGCATTAGGGCGTGCAGGACGTGCAGGTAGGATTCTACGGGGCTCTTCGACGTGGCGGCGTTGGGCAAAGTCGGCATCGGGGATCAATCCCTACTGGTCCCCTGCTCTGTGCCGACAAAAATTAGGCCAAAGTGCGTTGGAAGGCGCGAGACGCTCTGCGATTTGAACGCTCGGTTTTGGAACCGGCTTGGTTCGTGCACTCATGCAACCAATTGTTGTTGCTTGTGTTTTCTTCCTGAGTTCGGCGTTTCCAGCGAAGGAAGATTGCGTCGCGGAGATGGTCGGGCTACTGTCACGCAGATTGCGCCCGATCAAGACTTCGCAGCGGTCGTCACCGGCCGGGACCGATCGGAAGAACGCCCGGGTATATGCTTCGCTTGGGTCGCCCAGGAGATCTGTTACGAGCCCCCGGAGGCCACTCGTCCCGAATTTCAGACTGCTCACGGCGCTTCCATCTGGCCCGGCGCTGTCATGCGCTCCTACGGCGGTGATGCCGTGAAATGCTCTCAATCACACCACCCGGCGGGCGGGTGCGACGCCCGAATGCGGTCTCCGCTCTTACGGAGCGTAATCCTTTTAACCTCTGCCAACGCCGCGCGCCTTGCTCCGATCCACCAGCCGCGCAGTGGTGAATGGCTTCGTTTTGCCAAATGACAGACGGGAGGCCGCCCAACTGGCTGTGCTACTGTGCGAAGCGAAGCGCCTGAGGCCTCCACGCAGGTCGAGATCTCGGTCCAGCTCGATGGATCGGGTTCTATCCGACCACCTCCTCCTGAGCATAGTCTGCTTGCGGCAGCAGAAAGCCTTCAACCAAAATGCCGGCAGGTGCGCTCGACAGCGCGACCATTCCAGGTGTATGGTCCCGGAATGTGGTGTGACGGATCGAGCCTGAAGCGTTCGGGCTCTTTGGTCCAGACCTGAAGGACATGCTCGTAGGGCGTGAGACCGCGCAGGGTCTTCAGCCGACGGGCATAGTTGTAGGCGTCGACGAACAGCTGCAGGTGCGCCCGGAGTTGTTCGTGGGTCTCGTAGTGGTAGCGCTTGACCGTGGCGTCCTTGATGGTGCGGTTCATCCGCTCGACTTGACCGTTATCGGGCATGATGGCCCCGGTGCCCTCGCGTTCTGCTGATCGTCAGATGAGCGTTATGGTGAGCCCATCCGGGACACGGGGCACCGGGAGCACGCGAGTGCGGGCAGGCCGACGCTTGTACCATGGGCTGCGAGCCCGAGCCGTTATTTGGCCGCCCCTGCGGCTCGCCCGGATGCGCTGCGAGCGCGGATCCGTAGTTGCCGTGTTGCCCGCCAGCTCCCGTGAACGAGGCACGAGGAGACAGGCTCATGCGAGTTGTGGGATTGGACATCCACCGCATCTTCGCCGAGGCGGTGCTGCTGGATGATGGAACGGTCCGACGTCTTGGCCGGATCGGCATGACGCGCGATCACCTGACGGCGTTCGCCAAGTCACTGACCCATGACGACCACGTCGTGGTCGAGGCGACGGGCAACGCCAGCGCGGTCGCCGAGGTGATCCGGCCGCATGTCGGCCGGGTCGTGATCGCCAACCCCCGCCAGGTGCGCCTCATCGCGGAGGCGCGGATCAAGACCGACGTGATCGACGCCACCGTGCTGGCCCGGCTCTATGCCAGCGGGTTCCTGCCCGAGGTCTGGATCCCAGACGAGGCGACGCTCGGTCTGCGGCGCCAGGTGACGCGCCGCACGCAGATCGTACGGCAAAGGACGCGGCTCAAGACCATCGTGCAGTCGATCTTGCACGCGCATCTCGTGCCGCCTTGTCCGCATGCCGATCTGTTTGGGCCGCGCGGGCGGACCTGGCTCCTGGTGCAGCCAGTGCCGCCGGACGAAAGCGATGCGATCACCCGGCATCTGCGCGAGTACGACCGGCTGAGCGAGGACCTGAAGGTCGTCGAGCGTGAGCTTGCTCGGGCGGCGCGCACCGACGCGAACGTCACGCGGCTGATGACGATCCCGGGCGTCGATATGGTGGTGGCCGTCGGGCTCATTGCCGCGATCGGGCCCGTGGCACGGTTCTCCGGTCCAGATCGCCTCGTTGCCTATCTCGGGCTGAACCCGAGCGTACATCAGTCTGGCTCTGGCAAGCCGCGGCATGGGCGCATCACAAAGCAGGGCCGCACGCACGCGCGCACCATGCTGGTGGAGGCGGCTTGGCAGGCGGTGCGAGGACCCGGGCCGCTGCGCGCCTTCTTCCAGCGCGTATCAGCACGACGCGGACCCCACATCGCCGCGGTGGCGGTCGCGCGCAAGCTTGCGGTGATCATCTGGCACCTGCTCACGCGGGGGGAGGATTACGCGTGGGTGCGTCCAGCGCTGCACGCCAAGAAGCTGCGCGAGTTGGAACTGCGTTCGGGTGAGCCGGCTCGGCGCGGCCAGCGTGGGTCAGCCTACGCCTACAACCTGACCCGCGTGCGCCAGGAAGAACGGCGACGCGTCGAGCAGGCGGAGGTTGCCTATCGGCGGCTGACCGAAGGCTGGAGCCGACGTGGACGGCGGGTGCCCACGGGCGCCGCAAAGGAGGAGCGACTATGAGGACGGCGCGGCCGGGCTTGCACCTCAAACCCGGCTCTTCGTCACGTGGTCACCCGTGGGCGGCAGAAAAATAGCACGATCCGCGAAGAAAGGGGCTGTTCAACCTCATCCGTGGTCCAGGGATGGTTGGGCTTGGTCAGACGATGCTCAATGCCGTGCTCGTGGCAGACGCGGTCGAATATGTGCCGGCTGTAGAGGGCTGTCGGGCCTGAGCGGTTGCGCGGGGCATGGCAGAATTGCACCCCATTGTCGGTCAGCACCGTGTGGATCTCGTACGGCACGAACGTGACCAGCGCGTGGAGGAAGTCCGATGCCGTGTAGCGGTTGGCTTCTGCCTCCAGCTTGGCGAACGCCAGCTTTGAGGTTCGGTCGATAGCCACAAACAGGTAGAGCTTTCCTTCCTTTGTCCTGACCTCGGCGATGTCGATGTGGACGTAGCCGATGGGGTAATCGGCAAAGCGCTTCTTCTTGGGCTTGTCGCCCTCCATCTCCGGTAGGCGGCTGATGCCGTGCCGCTCAAGGCAGCGGTGGAGTGACGAGCGGGTCAGGTGCGGGATCGTGGGCTGCAGGCCGTAGAGGCAGTCGTCCAGCGGCAGCAGGGTATGCCGGCGGAAGGCGACGATGATCGCCTCGTCCTCCGGTGTCAGGACCGTCGACCGAGCTTCTATCGGCCCCATGGCGGCATCGGCCGTCGACTGCCGTCCGCGCCATTTCTGGATCGTCGTCGAGCTGACGCCGTAGCGCTTGGCCGCCGCTCTCACACTCTCTTGACGTAGCTGTATTGCGCGACGGATCGCCTTGTATCTTGAAGTTGCCCGCTGGCGCGAAGCCAGCGAGGCTACATGGTGAGGGTCAGCCCGCGTTCGCCTTGGGCTTGTGAGCCCGTGACAGAGCAAGGTGCGGCCCTCACTCCCACAGTCCCGAACCCGGACAGCCGCTCGGGCCCGAGCCCGCATTTGCAAGGTAGGGTCATGGACGAACAACGCACCATCTTCGTCGGCATCGATGTGTCCAAGGACCGTCTCGACGTTCACCTCAGACCCTCGGGCGAGGCCTTCCATGTCGCTCGGGACACCAAGGGGCTGGAGGTTCTCGCGCGCCGCTTTGGTAGCCTTCCAGTTGCCCTTGTCGTCCTGGAAGCCACGGGCGGCTTCGAGGCGAGCGTGGCTGCCGTGCTCGCAGCGGCCGGACTGCCGCTCTGCATCGTCAACCCGCGCCAGATCCGCGACTTCGCCAGAGCCATGGGCCGCCTGGCCAAGACCGACACGCTCGACGCTGAGGTGATCGCCCTCTTTGCCGAGCGCATGAGACCGCCGGCTAGACCCCTGCCGGAACCGGAGAGAAGCCAATTCGCCGAGCTCGTGAGCCGGCGGCGACAGATCCTCGGGATGATCAACATGGAGACGAACCGTCGTGATCAAGCTGTCGACGGGCAGCTGATCCGAAGGCTCAGCCGCCACATCGCCTTTCTGGAGAGGGAGCTGTCGGAACTCGACCGCGACATCGGCCAAGCCATCAAAGCCTCTCCGGTCTGGTGCGAGACAGAGACATTGCTCAAGTCAGTCCCCGGAGTAGGCGACGTCACCGCGCGCACGCTTCTGGCTCAGCTGCCTGAACTCGGCACGATTGGGCGCCACCAGCTCGCGGCTCTCGTCGGCATCGCCCCGATCAACCGCGACTCGGGCCTGATGCGGGGCCRCAGGTYTATCGCGGGCGGGCGAACCTCTGTGCGAGGTGTGCTGTACATGGCTGCCCTGACCGCGATCCGACGAGGCTCTTCCTTCCGGCCCTTCTATGAGCGGCTCACCCAGCGTGGCCGACCAAGGAAGGTTGCCCTCGTGGCGGTGATGCGAAAGCTTCTGGTGACGCTCAACGCCATCGTCCGCGACCGCACACCCTGGCGGCCACTGACCACTTGACCTTCAACACAGCCGCTCCGTCGTGCGGGCGCTGCCGTGGAGAATTTGGCCCATAACGCATCCCTCGCCGCATGGTGGTCAACCGTACCACCACATCGCGGGATCAAACACCTAGGCTCGACTTGCCCGAGGCCGAGGGACCGATCACGCCCATCGCTTGGCCGGCCGCGAGCCGGAAGCTGGCGTCGTACACCACGGCGCGCCGCGTGCCCGGCGGCATCAGGCTGACCGCCTCGACCGTGAGACTCGTGCGCGGGGCCGGCAGGGCGAGCGGCTCGGCACCCGCCGGCAGCCGGTCGAGGACGAGCGACAGACGGGTCCAGCTCTGGCGGGCGGCCACGAAACCCTTCCAGTTGGCGATGGCGAGTTCGGCCGGCGCGAGGGCGCGCGCGACCAGGATCGAGGCGGCGATGATGATGCCGCCAGAGACCTGGTTGTTGATCACCAGCCACGCCCCGAGCGCCAGCACGCCCGATTGCAGGGCCATGCGGCAGGCTTTCGAGACTGCGCCGAGGCCGCCGGCGACGTCGACGCTGCGCTGCTGGGCGTCCGTGCAGTTGTGGTGGGCCGCCTGCCAGCGCCGGCACAGTGCGCGCTCCAGGCCCATGGCGGCGATCACCTCGGCGTTGCGGCGTGCTGCCTCGGACACGGCTTGGCGGCGCCCGGCATGCGCGGCAGACGCCCGGGTCGGGCCGCGGGTGGCCAGATCGGTGAGCAGGGTCAAGCTGGCCAGGAGCACGGCGCCGCCGATGGCGACGGCGCCGATCAGCGGGTGGAACAGGAAGCACAACGCTACGTAGACCGGCAACCAGGGTAGATCGAACAGGGCGGCGGGTCCGGAGCCGCTCAGGAAGGCGCGGATCTGGTCGAGGTCGCGCAGAGGCTGGCCGGCTTCCTCGGGCCGGGCTCCGCGCAGGGGCGCCTGCACGCTCAAGGAGAACACGCGTCGGCCGACGTCGGCGTCGAGCGCGGCGCCGATCCGGGCGAGGATGCGCGCGCGCAGGGCTTCTAGCGCGCCTTGAGCGGCGAACAGGGTGAGCGCGAGCACGCACAGGCCGACCAGCGTCGGGATTGAGCGGCTCGGGATGACGCGGTCGTAGATCTCCAGCATGAAGAACGACCCGGTCAGGGTGAGCAGGTTGAGCAGCCCGCTTATCCCGGCCACGGCGAGGAAGGCGGTCGTGCTGCGCCGCAAGGCGCCGTGCAGCTCGCCCGATGGCCGGTCCTGTCTCAAAGCTTCCCCCCAAAGTGCGTGACGACGCTGGATGCCGCGCACAGTGTACAAACCTGCACGGAACAGCCACTCGTCAGTCCGTATTAGGTGCTTGTTTAGCACCGCGGAGAATATGTCATCATTGATTTGAATGGTGCTRCGATCAAAATTGCCTGCTCTTGCACCGTGGTGACTACGCAGGCGACCGTCGGTGTATATCTAGACACACAGATTAGCCTCTGCGCGTCCCAGCATCGAATAAAGTCCGCATCGCCATTGCGCGTACGAAATCCGTCATTTTTGAGACCTGCCGCTCTGTTCATGCAAGTGAACAGTGCATCCCCGCCACGGCGGTACAGCAAATGCTCTGCGGCGGCAGGCGATCGCCTGCGCTTCTGAGGCGCGAGGGCGTGATGCTCTCGAGTCCAGCCGGGCCGAGGTCCTGACCGATCAGACTGACATGCTGGCCGACGAGGACTGGATGGTAGACCACGCCTTCGGGTACACACGTTGCGCGACGTCTACCGCTTGGGATGCACCGAATGAGGCTCATTCAGATCACATCGCCTGAAGGGGCTGTTTCGTTATTGAACGTTGATCAAATCAAAATCATCATCCCATTTGGAGATGGCAACGGCTGTACAATACAAATGATTGGAGATCCGGATTGGAAGAAATACAAATGCGGTTTGAATTATCATGTTTTCATTGAGCATTTGAAAAATTTTAGCGTCGACGTTTGTTATCCTGAAAACGAATTGCCGGCCAAAATAGCCGAAAATGATGCCAACGTTGAAGTGGAACCGCTTCATGAAAGCAGCGATCATCTGTCGGTCATCGAAAATTTGACCAATGAACTTGAAGCGGAGAGGTCGCGAGCGCTGGGATTTAGGATTGTTCTTTGCTCTGTTCTGACAAGTATTGGGCGAAGATCGCTCGACTCGAAGAGGTTTTCATCGATAATCACAAAGGCGATTGAGGACGTTCCCATCAGTGGACCGTCATCGTCGCGGAGCGCGGTGCTCCAATTAGGTGAGCAGATGGTACTTCGTAGCACCGGTAGGTGACACGATCTCCCTGCGTTAAAGGTTGCGGCTTGAGCGCGGAGCGATTTCCGCTTGCGTAGGGGCAAGCGCAACAGGATCTGACCGATCCTCCGGCCAGGTGTTGCCCGCCGGAGTTGATGTGGCGTCGACAGTCCGATATCATGATATCGAACAGCGGAGGCTTGAGATGGCTCAGCTCGTCGTTCGCAACTTAGACGAAAACATCAAAGTCGGCTTGCGACGTCGGGCTGACCGACATGGCCGCAGCGTGGAGGCGGAAGTCCGAGAGATCCTGCAAGCCGCCGTCGGAGGCGAAGGAGACGTGCAGGTACCGCTTGGCAGCCGCATTGCAGCGCGCTTTGCTCGTGTCGGCTTCGACGAGGAGATTCACGAGCACCGAGGTATGCCAGTCCGGCCGGCTGCGTTCGAGTGATCGTACTCGATACCAATGTTCTTTCCGCCTTGATGCACATCGAGCCGGATGGCGCCGTCCTGTCCTGGCTCGACCGACAACCCGCCGAGTCGATTTGGCTCACGTCAATTACGGTGTTTGAGACCCGCTTCGGCCTTGAAATTCTGCCGGAAGGGCGTCGGCGGAGGCAGCTTGAGGGTGCTCTAAGCCGAGTGCTGTCAGAGGATTTTGCAGGACGAATTTTATCGTTCGATCGTTCAGCAGCCGAGCAGGCCGCAATCTTAGGCGCTCAGCGCAAGCGCACCGGCACGCCTGTTGACTTCCGCGATACCGCGATCGCTGGCATTGTTCTAGCGCGCCGCGCGACGTTGGCGACGCGAAACGGGAGGCATTTCTCGGACGCCCGAATCCCCCTTGTCGATCCCTGGAACGACTGAGTGGTGCCCGCGCGCCGACCCATCCTCGTCACCGAGGCGCTCGCGAGCCTCGACCTGCCCGCCCCTGTTGTACGCCCATCAGGGTGACAGCCAGGTCTCAATCACAAAGCACGGGACGAAAGCGAACGCACGGACGTTGTGGGTCACGAGGGTCACGGCGCGTGCGAGGTACTTGGCTCGTGCAACCGAGTCTGCGCAGTCTGATGGCCACTGTCTAATCGGCCTCGCCGAGCCGATCAAATCGGCGCAAGCGTGCGAATGGTTGCGCTGTCGCTGGACCGCGTCAGAAACCAAAACGGACCAGAAACTTTAGTTGGCGTCCCTTAGCTCGACTTTGGCCAATTGGACGGGTGATCGAGGGTGTGAGGTGACGAAGCAGGCGTGACGGATAGGCTGGTGGCGTCCCCGCCAAGAGACACCGCCATGCTCCCCCTGCCCACCCGCTTCGCCGCGATCATCCTGGCGTTCGCACCGCTGTTCGTCCACCGCTCGTGGCGACACGCCCAGAACCTGCTGGTCGGCGCGATCCTCACGCCGGGGCAGCGCACCGTGACAAGCGTCCTGCGCATCATCGGCCGCGCGCAGGAGCGGCGGTTCGTGAACGTCCACCGCATCCTCAGCCGGGCGGCGTGGTGCCCGCGCTCCGGCAGCCGTATCCTGCTCGGGCTCCTCGTCGATGCGTTCGCGCAACGCGGCCCCGTGGTCCTGGGACTGGACGATACGATCGAGCGCCGCCGCGGCAAGCGGATCGCCGCCAAGGGTATCTACCGTGATCCGGTCCGCTCCTCCGACAGCCATTTCGTCAAGGCGAGCGGGCTGCGCTGGATGAGTTTGATGTTGCTCGCCCCGATCCCCTGGGCGGGGCGCGTCTGGACGTTGCCGTTCCTGACCGCGCTGGTGCCGTCCGAGCGCGCCTGTCGCGAACGGGGCCGTCGGCACAAACCGTTGCTCGACGTCGGTGGCCAACTCACCTTTCAGGTCCGCCGCTGGCTGCCGGGGCGCGACCTCGTCGTGGTGGGCGACAGCGGCTTCTCGGCCTTGCTGTTCCTCGACGCGATGCGCCGCACTCGCATCACGGCGATCACCCGCCTGCGGCTGGATGCTGCTCTCTACGATCCCGCCCCGCCGCGCCCGCCCGGCACGATCGGGCGCCCGCGGACCAAAGGCGTGCGGCTGCCGACGCTCGCCGCGATCCTCGCGGCCGAGGACACGCGCTGGCACGCGGTCGTGGTGCCCGGCTGGTACGGGGCAGGCGAGCGCATGATCGAGATCGCCTCGGACACCGCGGTGTGGCGGCACGGTGGCTTGCCCGTCGTGCCGATCCGTTGGGTCCTCATCCGCGATCCCGAGGCGCGCTTCCCGCCCCAGGCTCTGCTCTGCACGGATCCGACGCGCGAGCCCACGCAGATCGTAGGGTGGTTCGTGCGGCGCTGGACCATCGAGGTCACTTTCCAGGAAGCGCGTGCCCATCTCGGGGTCGAGACGCAGCGGCAGTGGTCAGATACGGCGATTGCCCGCACCACACCCTGCCTGCTCGCCCTGTTCTCGATCGTCACACTGCTGGCCGCATGCCTCTCGGCTCGCCAACGCCGACGCGTCGCGACGGCCGCGTGGTACTCCAAACCGCGCCCGACCTTCGCCGACGCTCTGGCCGCCGTGCGCTGTGCGATCTGGCGTGAGCGGACTTTGGCGACATCACCGCGCCGACGCGCCCGAACAAAACCCCGCTTCCGTTTGCCAGCGCCCTGGGCCTATGCGCTTTGCCACGCCGCATGAATGGCCAAAGTCGAGCTTAGGCCAGGAGTTCCGTTTTGGCGAAGAGGTCAACCCCCCACGCACTGCGGCACGGCTCGCCCGCGCGAGCGAGGTGATCGAGGAAGCTGAATTCGCCGAGGTCGAACGAAGCGACGGTCAGAAAGCCGGCTACGATGGTCAGCGACCGTAAGCGCCAGGCCAACCGTACGAACGCCAAGCACAGCACCGGCCCACGCACAGCCGATGGCAAGGCCCGTGCCTGTCGCAATGCGCAGCGGCACGGGTTAGCAGCGCCCTTATCAGCCAACCCGGCATTCCAAGCGGAGGTCGACCAGCTTGCGCGTGCCATCCTTGAGAGCTGCGGTCCGGACGCCAGCCTGGCGCTCGCCACACGAATAGCTGAAGCCCAAGTGGACTTGAACCGAGTGCGCCGTGCCCGACACGCGCTTATCAGCCGCACGTTGCAAGTGAAACCTGCCAGTGATGATTGGCAGGCCGCTCTCAGTAGAAGACTCAAAAACCGCGGCATGCGCAAGCTTGTTTCTGAGATCAGCGCTCGCCATCATCTAATGACCAAGCTGATACAAGAATTTTCGTCTCAAAACGCTGCCGAATCACCCGAGGAGAACGAGATTCGTGCGCTGGTGGACATTGCCAGAGAGCTGAGCGCGCTCGACAGAAACGAAAAACGAGCCTTATCCCGCCGCAAGTTCGCGATCCGGGCGTTCGACGCCGCTTTGGCGGAGCCGCCGCAAACAGCCGCCGCTCACCTCAAGGCCGCGGTTGGTCGCACTCGGCAATAGGATGGTCAACCCCGTATGCCGAGCCTCGGGTGGGCCACCCTACCCCATATTGACCCAGGCACTCGTGCCGACAAGTTAAGCGCTGCTGCCGACAGGGCGCGTGAAAGTCTGGGGCGTGCGAGAGCGGAGTCTCGGGACGGGCGCCGTCGCTGCGACGCGGACCGCTGGCGATCGGCGTCATCTTGGATGTCTTGACGCGCTGAAGCTGGAGCTGCGCCTCGGCCACAGCGCGTGCGGATTCCAAGACGGCCGCCTCACGGCGGTGCTCGCCCGCAATGAGCTCAGCGAAACGCTCGATCTCCGCCTCTGCTCGAGGGTTCAGGCCCACCGCCGAGAGACCGTGCTTGCGCGCATTTTGTCCTGAGCGCGCCTTTCCCGCGCGTTTGCGCGGGCCAGTACTGGACTGAGCGTTGCGGCGATTGGCCGGGATGGCACGCTTGAGGGTCATGGCGCCCTCAAACGTCGCAGCAATAGCTCACGGCGTCTCTGTGTGCTCGACATCAAGGACGTCCGCGGTGGCAGTCCGTACTTGCTGGGCAAAGCTCGCCCGCTTGCGTTCGATCTCGCGTAAGAGTGCTTCCCGCCGCTGGTCTGCCGTCAATGATAGTCGATCGATACGTTCGATGGCCGGGAGGTTCATCAAGAATCCATGCGCCTTAACATCCTCCGCCTTAAGGCCGCGCTTCTGCAGAATTTCCTCAACTCTATCCTTTTCGATTTTACCGCCGGCCATCCAGCCCGCCGCAAGGTACTCCGCGGAGGGGCCTCCGAATCCGGATAAATCTAGAGGGTTCGTGCCGTGAAGACCTGGCGCGATCAACTCCTCGACGGCTTTCAGCTGGGCTTGAACCAGGATCTGCCCTCGCCACCGGCGCAGCCGTATGGCCTCCCAGATGAGGTCGACGATATCCTTGACCCAGATCGCTTCGATCACGTCAGCGGGTTCGACCTGCTGGACGATGCTGCGCAGGAGGGCGTCGTACTGCTCCTCATTTTCGCCCGGCAACAGGGGACGATCGGCAAACAGGAAATCGAGATGGGCCGGGATCGCCGGTAGAATCTCGCCTGACGCGGGAGCATCCCCGTCATCCTCGTCAGCGTCTTTCGGTTTCACTGTCTTCGGTCGATTCGCCTTCTGATTCGCCGTTCCCGCCCTGTTCTCCTGAGCGGAAGGCGCCGGCGTGCGGCAAAGTCGAACAGCTCTGTCGAATGGAGAACCCGCCGCAAATGTCTTCGGTTTGGGGCTCAGCGCCCTACCCTGCCCCGCTTTCGGCTCAGCACCGGTGCGCAGACGGGCATGGGTTTCGCGCAAGATGACGGTGCCGTTGACTTTGCGCTTGAGAGCGCACGCTCGCGAGCCCGGCAGCGGACGAGCGGGGCCGACATCGGCACCCAGATGGCGGATCTTCTGCCGCTTGGCCTCGGCGGCGCGGGCGTGGTCGTCCCGCGTCTTTTCCCGACCGCACGCTTCGTGCGCCGGTCCCATGTTCTCGAGGTCATCAGCTCCGCCGAGTTCGAGGGCCCGGATGTGCTCGACGGTCCAGCGCTCGCGCACGCCGTCGATACGCTGGCCACAGATGACACAGGTGCCGGCCGTGCGTTCCCAGGCTTGGAGCCGCCGACGCCCCGATAAGGAGCGGCGCTGCGTCGTGCCGACATCCTCAGGAACGACGAAGGGCATCGTGGCGCTCACTGCGGGGAATCGGGCGTTCAGCAAGCGCCTTGAGCGTGCGGTGGGTCAGGTGCTCCCAATCGCACAGGAGCTGCTCATAGCGCTCGATGAGTGCCCTGAGCTCCGCGTCCTCCTCGCGAGCCACGAGCCTCACTTGGAGGCTCAACGACGCCACTGTGGGGTATGCGGGATCAGCCGCGCGCCTGCGCGGGCTCTTCTGGGGCATAGTGTGCCTCCTGGCTCAGCTCGGATGATGAGAAGCTTTTTTGAGGCTGAAGCGGCCCTGCTGCCGGGCGCTGCTTCAGCAGGGGGGCGCGATCTAGCCGACAGCTGCGTTTGGGAGGCCTCGTACCAACAGACCGAGCGGTGAGCGCGTCAGCGGGGCCAGTGGTGACGTGTCACTATGGCTTGCGTCACTCCCCTCGCCTTCTCCCCTGATGAGCCGAGGGCGCACGCAGCGCGAGGCTTTCCGAATCCGCTCGGCAGGCGCATGCTCTCGCACCATCGTTGAGAGCCAGTCAGCCTTGGCGGCCCGCCACGCGGCGGTGAGGCCGACCGGCATACTGACGGACCAAGGGGCGCCGGTGCGGAGCTGATGGGCTTTCGCTGCCTCGACGGCTGCCGCCATGATGGTGGCGCGGACGAAGGCGCCGGCCGGGGTGACGAGACGGGTGCGGCGGATGCGTGTGAGGCCCTGGATCAACGAGCGCGCCGAAATGATGCCAGGGGCTGTTCGGGTGCGATCGCTACGGATGTCGCGAAGAGCGGTGTTCCAGGAGATGCAGCGCTTTAGCAGCATGGCGCGGATCCGTCGTTTTTCGATGGATCGGACGGTATTCGACGCATTTCGTTTGATCAAGCGCTTTTTGCCTGAATTGGCGTTTTTCGACGGCTGGGGCATACCGAAGGCATGATCTCACCCGCTCAATGTCGCGCTGCTCGCGGCCTGCTTTCCTGGACTCAAGCCGATCTCGCGAAGGCGGCGTCTGTCGGTGTGGTGACGGTACGTCAGTTCGAGGGCGAGAACGGTGTTCCGCGATCGGCAACGCTTACAGTCCTACGCCAAGCGTTTGAGGCGGCCGGCGTCGAGTTCATCCCGGCAAACGGTGGCGGACCAGGGGTGCGGCTTCGAAAAAACCGCGGAGGCTAATTGATGCCTTCGGTCCCGGGTCGCCGCGGCGAAGCTCTGGCCCGGTCGCTGCGTCAGCATATCTGCGAAGTGCATAGCCAGAGCAGCACTGACTGCCAGCGCCGGCACATCCGCGCGCAACTGCTCGACGAAGCGGAGATCCGCTTCGTCGAGGGGGCGTGATACGGCTTCGAGGAGCCTCGCCGTGCGGTCGACCAATGGCGGCCGCCAGCAAAGTCCTCCCATCGGCTGCGGAATGCCGTCAGCTGTCCGCTCGCAACATCGCACGGCCAATCTCAAAATTATCTGACCTTCTGCGGATCACCAGAATCTGGTCCTCAGTTCTGATAAGCGGTGGGTCGATGTCCCAAATAAACCCATGAAGAGCGCAACCAATGTCCTTAGCTCGCAAATCATGGCGCCATAGATCTGCTCGAAGTCTTTTGACGTGAAGTTGGTTGATAAAAATTTCAACTTCAACTGGTTTATCAGGAAAGCTGGGGTCAAAGGCCCAGCCACGAACGTAATCGTGTCGAAATTCGTCTATGCGGCCGTGTTGAATCGGTGCATTGCCAAGCGGGCAAGCGTCCTCATTAATTACGCGATCGCGCAGGCACTTTGAGCCTAGCGTCAGAGCAAAAATATCGTAAACACCTGCGAAATCATTCGCCATGAGAAACTGGAAGTGGGTTCGGAACGGTCGCCGGTCGACCTTGCGGTAGGTTCCTGGCGCCATGATGTTGCGGAATCTAGCCGAGCGGATAATGGGATTTGCAATTTTCGCCGCGGGCACGCGAAGGCGGAGGTTCCGCGACGGATCGAATCCGGGAAAGCTCATCCAGTCCTGCGGAGCTTGGAAATCCACCCAGACAAGGCGCTGCGAGGCAACCAAGCCCTCGATCGCCGCTCTGGTCGAACAAGCTCCGGGCTGCATAGCCACCATCGGCATGCTCGAACCGAGTGTTAAAAGGGACAAGGCCGGCCCAGCGCAACCGAGCACGTCGTCCCGGAGTAGGAGGCGAGCCGCGAGTTCTGCGGCCACCAGCGCGCCAGTGGAATGGCCGACAAGCATGATCTCGTCGGCCTCTATCCCACGTATCCTGGCGTGGACGTGATCCGTGAAGGCCTCCAGTCGGGTCACGTAGTCAGGGCGGCGTCCATTGGCGTGCTGCCAGTGGAAGATCCCGTCGCTCATAAGCTGCGGGAGAAAGGCGCGCGCCAGCCAAGGCCCGAGCCCATACAGTCCGGCAAGGCCAGCAGTCGTTCCGAGCGCCAGCGTGGCCCAGGCTGGCAGGCCGAGGCCGGTGCTCAGCAGGCTGTGACTCAGCCACATCAGCATGAGCACAGTCCCTGAAAGCAGGAGTGTCGTCACAAACGGGTAGAGAATGAGACTCCCGCACTTCCAGCTCGCGCGATAGAGGCGGACGAGCGTGCCATTGGCTGCGACGTGCAGGAGAGCGAACGCGTTGAGAATGGCGCTCACGAAGAGTGGGCGGCCCATATCGCGTCGTACCAGATCGTCCCAGAGGAGCACCTCGTAGATCGTTTCAACTTCCTGGCCCGCGTCGCCCACCCTGACGGTCCAAGACTGTACCTGGTTGTCCGTGCTCGAAGTTGCACTGGAGACGCGAGATTGGGCAACACCGAAGCGCTGGGCATAGCGCCGGAACTCCCGCACGAACAAGGTTCTGTAGCGCCGCCTGGCATCAGGATCGTACCCAGGAAGGTAGAAAAGGATCCGCCTTTGGACGGATGGCAGAGGCCGGGATGATAGGAGTGGTGGCGTGAACGCAATCGGCTGTACCATTCAATCGACATACCAGGACAGACTGCAATTTCCACTCTGATCGTCGAGACAGTCGCGATCTTAAATTTTGGATACAGGACGTGGCCGCACGGAGCCGCTGTGATCTGACCCGCGATCTGCAAGCCAAGGTCAGCCGCGCTCGCGATCAGCTCCTGGTCTTCATAGTCTGTCCGGGCCAGGACGAACCCACCAACAACGGTTCTGAGCGGCTGCTTCGTCCGACCGCCGTGCAGCGGAAGGGGGGGCAACGGTTAACGCGCCATGTGGGTCGCAAAAGGCAAGGCAGCCATTCGCACCCTCGTCGACACCGCGCGCATCATAGGCAGCAGCGTCTTCAGCACCGCCCTCAAAATTATCGGCGCGTGAAACCTGCAATCACGGGCGCGGATAATTACACGAAGACGCTTTTCGCCCAGCAGACGACTGAAACAGCATAGTTCTGCTTGGTGGGCCGTATTTTCTAACGCCGCTGTAAAATCTATGAGCCACCTCAAGGATCATATCGTCTGCCCGGCAGATCAATCTGGCCTATGAGGAGCTTGTCTACGGCGCGACGCACCACAATTATGTGATCATGATAGGGGCTGAGCGGCGGCTTGAACTCGAATTTGAACCCATGTCACCCGTTGCCGAAACCCAACTGCTTTATGTCGGAACGAAGCACATCCCCGATCGCAGTACCAATTAGCGTTCCATCAAGAAAAATTTCCACTTCGGCTACAGAGTTCGGGGAGACAGCGCCGAGAACCCAGCCTTGGACCACGTCGTGGAAAAGCTCATCTACATGTCCTTGTGGGGGACGAGATACGCCTGAACCTTCTGAGCCGAACCTCTCCTGCAGCATCTCAAAGGCTCCGGCTGACGCAGTCTCTGGCGGCGCAAGCTGCCGGCACGGGTATGGTGCTGGTAAGCTGGGTACCTTTGCGAAGCCGGCGCGCCCCTCGGCTAGGCCAACGTTGACGAAGTGCAGCAGCGGGTTGTGGCCCGCTTCGGCAACGTCCGGGTTGGCTATGAGATAGCCTGAGGTGCTGAAGCCGGCGCTGGGGTCCCGACCTTCCTTCCAGCCTTGGTCAAGGTAGTGGCGTATCGGATCGAGGCCCATCAAGCGCACGTCCGGGTACGAGGCGAGGTAGAAGCTCGAATCAAATCCAGGAAGCGGCGTCCTGGTCAAACTACCACGGTGCTTGAACGGGTTGTGCAGTCGGAGCTGCATCGGACAATCGCGCGATGTGAAGTGTTTGATCGATCCACCATCACGCTCGGCGACGCAAGCCCAGGCCACCCGGTTCGCTAGCGCCGCCGTTTTTGTGCCGTTGGGCGTCCTGACACTGGCCCGGCAAACTGGATGAGGATCGAAGTTGTGGCGTGCCAAACATCAGCTAAGCGACCATGCGCCTAATCAACCTGAAGTTCAGCGTCCAAATCTATGGCGCCCCCCTGGCCGGCAATGAAAATCACAGCAGGGCGACCGATGTTGAGAGGGGATGTCAATTGCAGATCAGCCTCCAGCCACTCTGCTGTGACGTAGTTAGCTGCAATACTTTCGGCTGCTGCGATGCTGGTCCCGTCAAAGACCTGCAAAGTTCCCAACAAAGTAGCGGTCGGAACGGCACGCATTTGCACCGGCAATGGCATCCCGCATCGGCCAGCAACACTCCCGCAAATTACTCCGCGCAGGGGCGGCTCAATCAAGCGGATGAAGTAGCGCTGGCAGCGACGCAACTCATCATCTCGGCGCTCGAACACCGTGGGCGTCGAACCTGGCTCGAGCTGAGCAAATCGGAGTGAGACTGGCTCCGCCTGAGGCGGGAGGCTGAACTCAATCAGAGCATCCGATCCAGGCCTCAAGCCAGAAACRACGACCGGTCCGGCCGTGAACTCTGCGAACCTGTCCGGTGCGACCACGCGTCCAACTGCGGTACCTTGCCAGGACAGACAATAGCTATCACCCTCGGAAAGATAGAGTCCGCCTTCGACCAATTGCAGGACCGAGCCGGCACCGATGTGAAGCGTTGTGTCGCCGTTCGGCGCGATCGCGCAAGCAGCAGTGCAGCCAACTGGTCCAGCTCTCCAACGATCCCGGATGAAAGCGCCGGGTTTATATACTGTTGGATTATCGGGCGATGCACGCTGATTGATTGTTAGCCCGCCATTGACAAGGCGGTTGCGGAAGGAAACGGCCGCGACGCCGTTAAGGCCCAGGCTGAAAAGCAGTTGGGCGATTGTGTCGGCAGGTTGCATCAAAATCGTCGAGCACAGTACTGGTTGCGGCCTACACGGTGTACATCAGCGCCGACGTCCAACTTGCGTAGGTTGAGCGCAATACGAACCGGTCTTAACGCACGCCTAGGAGAGCGATCCGAGACAGCGTACGCGAGCACCGATAGCGGTGGCTATGGTATCATTGCCACAGGGGCGAAGGCTGTTCGATCTGCTTTCGCACTTTATCTGAGAGCCAGAACAGCGGTTCTCCCGCACTTTGATATCGGTTGCGAATTCGTCGGCCCGGGTCCTGCGATGAGAGGGCGGTCCGCGCGCCGCATCTCAGTAATGAAGGGCGTTTCTAAGTCGGCCGGAGGTGAGTGATGTCACTCGCTGCGAAGGGCACGTACGTTGTTCCGCGCTAGGGGCCCTCTCTGATTGGGGTCACTGAGGCAAGCAGCTCCTGATCCTCATTGGTCCCGGACGTATCGCTCCCGCAGGTCACGCGTTTCTCTTCGCGGTCTGCGCGGACGGCCGCCGGATGATGGGGTCACAAGAGCGAGGTGTCTCAATCTGTCCGACGACCTTACGGCTGTGCCGCAGGCTCTTGGCTCTCAACGAGATCGCCTCACCCATCGTCCCCGCGGGAACGATCCGGTTCACCCTTGCGGGCGAAGTCTGGCCTGCTCCAGCAGGCGTGTCTCCTTCATGCGGCGGCCGGTTCCGGCGCTTTGCCGAAGCGGAATGAGGTCTCTTCCCGCCACATCGTGTGCAGGATGACCGCCAACTTCCGGGCGACCGCTACGCGGGCACGGGCCATACCCCGATGCTTGGCCACCCGCATGCCCCAGGCTCGCAGGCTCGACCAATTGCGCGAACGCACCAGCAGGGAATGGGCGGCCTCGTAGAGCGCGGTGCGGGCGAGTTCATCGCCGCAGCGGCTGATCTTGCCCGTGATGTCGGTCTCTCCTGACTGGTAGCGGGCCGGGGTGAGACCGAGATGTGCGCCCACGTCCCGCGAGTGGCGGAAGCGTTCGGGCTGATCGATGGTGGCGCGGAACGCGAGTGCGGTGATCGGGCCGACACCCGGCACGCTCATCAGCCGTCGGCAGACCGCCTCGCCGCGTACGATGACGAGAACCTGCCGGCTGAGCTGATCCAGTTGCGCGAGCATGGCCGCGAGCACCGCCAGGAGCGACTCGACGAGGGGCATGACCTCGGGATCCTTGCCGGCGGCTCGCGTACACGTCGGCAAAGGCTGTCCGAGCTGGCGTGCCGAGCTTGATCCCGCCCTCGCGCAGGATGGCGCGGACGACGTTCTCAACCGCGCGCATTTCGTTGAGCAGTGTCCGGCGCGCCACCAGGGGAGAGCGCCAGACGCGGGGCTGGCGCGACTTGACGTGGACTTGCCGGTACCAGCCGATGCGGATGATCTGGGCGGGGGCGCGAGCGTCGTTGCGGTCGGTCTTGTTGGGCATCGTCTTCATCGCCGCGTTGGCGACCCGCGTCTCGATGCAGATCGCCGGCAGACCGGCCGCGCGCAGGTCATCGTGCAGCCAAGCCGTGAGCGAGCAGGCCTCCAGGCTGATGCGCTCCAGCGGTAAGCCGAGTTCCGTCAGGGCCGTGAGGCCCCGGCATCAATGGCGGCGATCACCCGCTCGCGAAGATCCTGCAACAGGGCTGCAGCCGTGGTGCTCCTCTCTCATCCGAACACCACGGACTCACAGCACCGGCCACCACGCTACCCCGGTCGACTCAGACTGAACGGCACCACCTGTAGAACGCCGCCTGGTTGCCTTCGTCGAGCTCACGGCGCCGGGTTGCCGCTCGCGGAATGTCTGCGGGATTGCGTTGCGTTCTGGTTCGGATGTACTGGGCCTTCGACCGGAATTGGACGCACCGCCACATGAATGAAAAATCGCCTCACAATTATCTGCGTACAGCCGACGCGCTTCTAAACGAAGGCAAGGCCTCTGAAGCACTTCCTTATGCTCAGGAGGCAGCCCGCGAAATGCCGGAGAACTATTGGGCGCACTTCCTTCTGGGGCGAACGTTACTAGCCTCCAGCCAATTTGAAGCTGGTCTCGACGCTCTAGCCAAAGCGATGGCTCGTCCAGATCCGAGCCGTATTGGAGCCAAGTTTATATACTGCATGGAAAAGGCCAAGTCCGGCATCATTGATTTCGAAGACATCGTATCTAGCGCAATCAATGAAGCTGAAGCCACCGATCAGAAGCGCTGGTATTTTTCTAATCTTTGTATGTTGCGCGCCATCAGTCAAGTCGCCCTGGGGAAGCCGCTAGCCTTTGCTGAGCGAGATCTGCGAGCGGGATATCAGTTTCTGTCATCTGTGGACGAGCGGCCATTCCGTCTTCCGTGGGCAACTGAAGCCTTGGCCCCACTGGATCTGTCTGGTTTTCCTTATCTGGCCCATCTACGGAACGCACTGACGATTGCCTCGGGTCCGGATTATCATGCCGAACTTAAACGCTTAGGCGGAAATACGATTGTTCTGGAAATCGGCGCTAATGACGGCGTAAAAACCGATCCGGTGCGCGAATTTATTGTCAAAAATAATTGGAGCGCCATCCTCGTTGAGCCGGTCGCATCATCATATAATCGTCTGTTGGAGAATTACGCTGATCATGAGAGGGCCAAATGTTGTAAAGTTGCGATCACGGCCCGGAGCGGACCGATCGTAATGAACTTAATTGATCCCTCCAAAATGGGCATAGACGGGCTTGATCCGCAATGGGCAGAGGGAGTCTCTTCAATTAGCACGTCAGGTTCTTTGCATTTTTACAGAAACCACCTCATTCAAGAGGAAGTAGAGGGAATTACGTTCGCTGAATTTGCAGAGAGGGAAGGTATTACCCGCTTCGACGTTCTTCAGATTGATACCGAGGGGCACGACTTCATCGTCTTCGATCAGATCGACTTGGATCGCTATGGCGTAAAGGTGGTGCAGATCGAAATTAACAATCTGCAGCCACCAGATCGCCTGGCGATAATTGAAACATTAAAAGCGCAGGGTTTTAGGATTTCATACGATAGCATCGATCTAACGGCTTCGCGAATCTGAGCTTTCTATGCTAGGGAGCCTGAATAGCGCCATGCTTGGAACGGCTGTGGTTGCACGTCTGAACTTTGCTAGGGTGATGATAGCAACCCTGCCGTTATAGGGAAGAAGCCGAACGGAACGGACTTTGCGCCGCTGCGGATCGGCTGACAAGTTGAGGCAATCAGTGTCACTGTGTTGACGCGGATACCTTACGCAAAATGTGGGCGACTACGCAATGAGCGACTTGTGGATTCCTCCGTATCACCGAGACCAAATGCCGGAAGGAACTGACAACAGCGAATTCGGTGAGGTTTTGTCGCTAGCTTCGCCTCTTGAATCAAATAGGGAACTGTCGATCCTCGATACTGCTTATGAGGTCACAAGGCATTTTCATGCGTCAGGAATTTTTCCGAAGAATGCAAATTCGGGCCGAAATGTATACTCTGCCTGCGATGCTACCATCGAAAGAGTAATTTGTAGGCCATTGCCCACTACCCTCTTCTTCCCAGACAATGCCGCGATTGTTGCCACAGATGACGGACAGAGGCTGATTACGGAGAGCCTCTGGCATTCAGAAG